>JAOPYP010000092.1 GCA_025964635.1 Actinomycetes bacterium
CAGCAGGTCGTAGCTCCACTCGATGGTGGTGCGCAGGGTCTGGTGGCGCGGCAGCGCAGCCCGGCTGCCACCGGTGAGCAAGCCGAACCGGTCGCCGAGCCGGTCGTGAATCTGCTCGGGTCCCAGCGCCCTCGTCCTGACCGCCGCCAGCTCGATCGCCAGGGGCAGCCCGTCAAGCCGGCGGCACAGGCCGGCCACCGCCGCCTGGTTGGCGGCGGTCAGCTCGAAGCGTCCCGATGCCGCCGCCGCCCGTTCGATGAAGAGCGCGACCGCCTCGTTCTGGCGGAGCTGGGCAAGCGGCTCCGCGCCGTCCGGTGCGGGCAGCCCAAGCGGCGGAACCGGCAGCACGTACTCACCAGCCACCGAGAGCGGCTCCCGGCTGGTCGCGATCACGCGGACCCCCGGCGCCGCTCGGATCACCTCGCTGACGAGCCGAGCGGCAGCTTCGAGAAGGTGCTCGCAGTTGTCGAGGACCAGCAGCAGCTCCTTGTCCTTGAGGTAGGAACACAGCTGGGCCAGCGGCTCGGCCGCGGTCTGGTCGCGGAGGTCCAGGGCGGCCAGAACGGCGCCGCTCACCAGCGCCGGATCCTCGAGCTCAGCGAGTCCGGCCAGCCACGCGCCGCCCGGGAAGCCGCGTCCAAGGCTGTCCGCGATGCGGATCGCCAGGCGGGTCTTACCCACACCACCCGGCCCGGTCAGGGTAACCAGCCGCGCGCCCGCCAGCTTCTTGCGGGCTTCGGCCAGCTCGTGGCGGCGGCCGACGAAGCTCGTCGCCTCGGCGGGCATGCTGCCCGGTCGGTGGGCGGGCCTGGGCACGGATCAACCGTACTAGGGCCTCGATGCCGTCCCTTCAGTGCCGGGTAAGGAATTCCACGGATGGCACCGCGCCGCGTCCTCCCTAGGCTCCAGAACATGATCGCGAAGCATCCGGTCCAGCGAGTCGAAGTCAGTTTCGTGGGCACGCCCCCTGCGCGGCAGATCGAGCGGGCGCCTGGCGTCAGCGAGGTCGACATCGACGGTCCGATCGTGCGCTGCCTGGTCACCGGCAGCTTCCAGCCATTTCTCGAGGCGCTGCGCGGCCACGAGGTCATCACCCTCCAATCGACGCCGGCGGCAGAGCCAGCGTCATCAACACCAGTTAAGGAAAGTCAATGATGGATTCCATCGCGGGCGCCTCGCCGCGGCGGCTGGCCCGAATGGCCGGCGGCCTGTACCTGGCCAACATCGTCACGGGCGCCTTCGCGATCGGCGTGGTCCCCGACATCCTGGTCGTCCACAATATGGCCACCACGGCCCACAACATCCAGACCCATGAGCTGCTGTACCGCCTCGGCCTGGCAGCGCACGTCGTGGTCACCGTGACCAATATCCCGATGGCGCTCATCTTCTATGAGCTCCTCAAGGTGGTGAACCGAAGGCTCGCGCTGCTGGATGTGTTCTTCAGCCTGGTCGCGACCGCCATCGAGGCCGCCGGCCTGCTCAGTCAGTTCACCCCGGTGGTCCTGCTGGGCAGCAGTCGCTATACGAGCGCTCTTCCGCCCGCACAGCTACACGCGCTGGCGTACCTGCCCGGCGACCTGTCGACGATCGACTACGCCATCTTCGGGGTGTTCTATGGCTTGGACTTCATCTGCGTCGCCTACCTCGTGTTCAAGTCGACGTTCCTGCCCAGAGCCATCGGCGTCCTGCTGGCGATCGACGCCGTGAATTACCTGGCCGGCGGCTTCGCGACCATGCTCGCACCAGGGTTTGTCGCCCATCTGGGTCCCTGGACCGGGCTGCCCACGATTATTGCTGAAGGATCGCTCTGCCTATGGTTCCTCGTGGTCGGCGTGGACGTCGAGCGATGGAAGGCGCGGGCCAGCGCGGCAATCCGGATGCGCGCGATGCAAGTGGAGGAACTGGCATGAAAGCTGTCGTCTGCCCAGCAGGGGCTTCAGCTGGCAACGATCGTGGAGGCGAGCGCGATCCGATGGTCCTTGGTCCACGGCGGTCCCAGCGTTGCCCGCGGTCCGCAGAGCACATCGTCGGCTCGCTCACCCAGGATCCTGGCCGCCTGCGCCTCGACGTTCTTCGCGTCGAACAGGTGCACTTCCCAGCCTCGCTCGTGAGCGCACTCCGAGAGCACCTGGCAGTACATGACCGAATCGGCCGAGACTCATACGGCGCGCGGCGCTGGACGACGATGTCGTCGGGGAAGTCGAGCGGCCAGGCTCGCAGCGACATCGAGACGACCGGTTCGGGCACCGAGGCGGCCAGCTGATCCAGCGACGCGGATGCTGCCCGCAGCGCCGACGCCCGGACCTCCGCGACCAACCTCGCAGCGGCGTCGTCGCCGAGAGACTTGGCTTCGTGTTCGACCGGCGCCGCCGGCATACCGGGTTCGATCAGCTCGATCCGCCGGCGATCCACGACCTCGCGGCCGGCCGATGCAGTGACAGCCACGGCCCAGCCCAGATGATGGGCGATCCCCACACGCACGCCCTCAAGTATCTCTCGGCCCCGCCAGGGCCTGTCGCTGGGATGCCAGCGCGCCGCATCCCGAAGGACTGTCAGGCCGACGCACGCGACGCGCGGACACCGGCGCGTTTGTACCGAGTTAGCGTGTCACTCACTCCGCATCCAGAGGCCCTCCGTTCACGGAGCGGCTCTGCATGGCCGGACGGGAGCCGGATCGATCTGCGGTCGCGGTGGTCCGGCTGGGTAGTCCTGAGTGTGATCGCGGACGATCACACTCGGCGACCAGCCGCTGGTAATGCCGCCGGCCTTCTGCCGCGCCCGGGACCGCGACGTTCGTTTGCAGCTGCGCCGGGAGGTGCAACAGCGCCTCTTGTGGCTGCGGGAACCCTCCGGGAACGCCGGCTAGCACCGTGTTGCCATTTACCTGCACGTCGAGCAGCGCGCCGACGTCGAAGCCGTAAACGATAACCGCCGACGCACACCAGTAGAGCGGTGCACCCACAAACGGCGGGGAGAGACCGCGTTTGTCCTCGAGCTTGAGACGCTTGGTCGGTACTTCAGCCATCGATCGTGTCCTTTATCGAGATGCTGGTGGCAGTCGGCCCCGAGCATCGGAGAGCCGCAGGTTTCTAGGGTGCTGCTGATCGATCGAAGGTTCCCCTCAGATTTGCGTCGGGCCGACGGTACGGCGGAGCCGGGCGCACTGGGAATCCGGCGAGCCTGCCGGCCTGGGGTCCTTTCTCCAACAACAGGCGCATCGAATCGGAGGGCTCCACACCAAGCTCTTCCATGAGCAATCCCCGGCACCGCTGGAATTGGCGGCAGGCCTCCGACCAGTTGCCCTCGGCCAGGTGCGTCTCGATGAGAGTGCGGTGGGCGGTTTCCCGCAGCGGTTCCAGGCGAATAGCGGTGAGCGCGGCCTGGATGGCGTCGGCATGACGACCGAACACGCTTAGCTTGCGGGCGAGGTTCTCGAGTGCGTGGAGCCGGATTTGGCGAAGCCCTTCTCGCTCGTCCTGCAGCCAGTCGTCGTACCAGTCAGGCAACAGGTCGCCGCCCAAGTCGTCCAGGCCGACCGAATCAAGGTCAATGGCCTCGGGCCCCGTTTCCCCCTGGTTCAGCCGGCGCGCGAATGCCACCAGGTTGTGAACATCAACCTCGATCTCGGTTCCGAGCCTGAGGAACGACGGGGTAGCAACGATCACGCGCTCGCTCGACTGGTTGACGCGCCACAGCGCGGTACGCAGGTCGGCAAGCGATCGCTCAGTCGGATAATCAGGCCACAGTGTTCCGGCTACATGTAGCCGCCCAACGGAGCGGTCCCTGAGCGCCAGCAGTGCGATCAAGCGCTGGGCACCGGTAGCGATTCCCAGTTGCTGGCTGCCCTCACAGAGCGCAAAGCCCCCGATTAACCTAAGCCGTAGAGGCGTCTTCGGGTCCATACCCCCCCCGATCCGCCAGGGTCCGTAGTACGGCGTCCCAGGTTCCGGGATTGCCGCTTTCACCCCGACATCTCAGGCCATTCGCTCCCGGTCAACGTCGTGAGCCCCTGACTGCAGTCTTGTCCGGCCCTGGAGGAAGTCAACCCGCCCCCTCCGCGGTATTTCATCGCCTGCCCGTCACCGTGCCGTCACCACTGTCGTTGATGCCACCTGCCTCCAGCGCCTTCAGCCAGTTCCGGACGGCATGGCATGCCTCATCGACCGAGGTGGTAACGAGCACCGGCCGCTCGTCACGCCCGGCGGCGATCTCAACGACACGTGCTCTGAGGCCGGGTGAGGCTCCCGGTTCAACCCACGCCCGGAGCACCAGTGATCGCACGTTTCCGCTCCCGGGGGTGATTCCCGGCGTTGCCAGGCTGATCGGGCCACTGATCATCCGGCCCTCCAGGCGATCATTAGGTGCGGGCCCGTCATGTTCACTGCGGCACCCGAGGGCGTACCTGACGGATTGAGGTCAGCAGCGTTCCTCCACATGCCGCCAGCGTTGTCGCGGGGCGTCACCTCCCCATAACGGCGACGTCACCTGGCCAGGCCCTGGCCAGTCATCTCGACGGTGACGGCTTGGTGACGGTTGGTTCCCTACTGTGCCCTATGGGAGGTGAACCGTGACACATCCTGACCGTGGCGTAAGTAGCGCTGTGCGCGACCTGGCCGGGGACGTGTACTGGGCTGAGGCTTCGGAAGCCTGGGAACTCACCGATGCCCTGCGGTGCGCGTTGCGGCCAGAGTACGCGGACGCGAGCGACGCCGAGATGGCTGACGCCCTTGGGAACGTGCTGGAGTCGATGAGCCCGGCGGAGGCATTCGATTTCGGGTCCGCGCTCAGCCAGATTACGAACAGCGCAAAGAAGCTGGTGGCTGATCCCACGTTTGGCCAGATTGCGAGAACGGCCATTCCGGCCGCTGCCGGCTTGATTGGAACGGTATATGGCGGGCCCGCGGGCGGTGCGCTAGCCAGTCAGCTCGGCAATCTCGCGGTGAACGCGCTGGTCCCCCCGCCAGCGCCGCCCCCAGCGGCCAGGCCGCCAGCCGCTGCTGCGCCCCCACCTGTCACCCCGGCTCCGCCAATCACGGCGCCCCCACCGGCTGTCGGCGCGCCTGCCCCGGGTGCTGCCGCGCCCCCGCTCGCCCCCACATCGCCGGTAGCGGGTGGCTCGGCTGCCGCGGCGCAGGGTCTTGTGCTCACCCAGCAGCCCGACGTACTTAGGGCACTGCTGGCGACGGCCCTTGGCCAGCACGGTCGTCAGCAGGTCAGCGGTATTCCCGTCGCGCAGATTCTGTCGATGCTCAGCCAGGTCTACGGGCGGGCGGCAGCCGATGCCGACGAGCTGATGTATCTCGGACAGCAACCGGAGGCAACGGAGAGCGTCCTCGACGATCCGCCCGGTAGTTCGCCCCGGTCGCTGTACACCGATCTGCTCGGCGCCGACAACCTCGAGCTCGCCGAGGCCGCCGGGTGGGACGGGGCGGCCCGATGAGCGCGACCGAACTCGACGACGTGCAAACCTTGCTCGAACGTGTGCTGCCCGACCCGGGTGGTTTCGCCCAGCGGCTGGCATTGCAAGCCATGGAGCGGTGGGGGCAGTCTGCCACGGCCCGTGTCAGCGCCCCGTACGCGGCCGCCGCGGAGGACGTCACGGCGGACGGGATCGTCATCACACCCGAGCCGCCGGACGAGGATGGAACGGCCATCGACATGACCATGCTGCTTGCCGCGGCACTGGGCGCATGCGAGTGCTGGGGACTGCGGCCTGGCTGCGCCCGATGCTGGGGCGATGGATCTGCTGGCTGGGCCCGGCCGGACCCCGAGCTGTTCGAAGAGTTCGTCAAGCCCGCCATGGCGAGGGTTTCTTGCATCTCGCCCGTTGACAACGGCCGGGACACGAGCGTGAAATCCGGCGATTACCGTGACAACCGTCATACCGCGGAGGGAGAGAACCTATGAGCGAGGCAGCAACCGAGGCCCTGGAATCAGAGCTCTATGAAGGCAGCGAAGGCGAAAGCGAAGCCACCGGAGAGGCGCTCGGAGAAGCTTTCGAAAGCGAGGCTGCCGGAGAGGCCGGCTACGGGGAAGCTTATTGGGACGATGCCCGGCGCAGGCGGCAGCGGCAGATCATGATGGCGCGAATGGCGCAACAACGCCGACCCCCGCCACGGCCGGGACCACCTAGGCCAGTCATCAGAGCTCCCAGTCCGGCCGTGCGGGAGGTCCGGTCCGAGATCCGTTCCCTGGACCTCGACACGAAGGTCGCACTGGATGCTCTGCGTAACCGTCTCAATCGGGCGAACCGGCTAGCTCACCGGAACGCGTGGGCCGCGGAGGCTAGCGTGGCCGCGTCCCAGGTGCTGGACTCATTCGAAGACGGCCTTGAGCCCCATGACTGGGCCCGGGCCATTATCCGTGCTGCCCCGACCCTCATCCTCGCGCCCGGAGAACAAAGGAAGCGCGGCCTGGAAGGGATTCTGTTCGACCCACGCGTTGCCGGCGGCGCGCTGATCGCTGCCATCTGGGGCTTCGGCCACTTCAGAAAAGAATCCAAGGGCGTGGCCCGTGTCGAAGTCCGGTTCGCCGGCCCCCTTAGTGCCGCCGCTGGTGCAGCCAATACAGCTGAGCTAAGGGTGGTCGCATACGACAAGGCAGGGGATGAAGTGAAGGCCGATTTCACGTATGCACCTGACGACACTAGCCTCTTCAATCTTAAGGAGACGGCCCCAGGAATAGTCACATTGACTGGGCTCAAGGCGGGGAACACCTGGCTCCAGGTGACCGCGGATGGGAAGACCGGTGGGACATACGTTCGAGTTGACCCCTAGATCTCGATCGGTGCCATTATGGACCCGGCCCTGTGGGAGCTGCTGCGGGCCGAAGCGGGTGCCGACGGTGACCCGGTGCTTGAGGCAATCATCCGGCTCGCCCGGCCGGGAATCGAGATCCCCGATGTCCGGGTAGTCTCCCGCTTCGGCACGATAGCGACCTGCCGCATCCGGGCGCGGGATGTCATCGCAGTACGGGCGCGGCCCGATGTCATCAGCCTCAAGGCACCGCGCCTCCTCAGTCCCGCATTCGACCCTGGTGCTGGGCCGCCGGACCTGGTCGGCCCGGCGGAGCCGGAGTGGCGGCTAACCGACGCCCGGCGCAGCCCGGCGCTCGGGCTGACTGGAGCAGGCGTGGTGGTGGCCGCCATCGACTGGGGCGTGGACGTGGACTCGGCAGCGTTTCGGCGGCCACCCGGCCAGGCAGCAAGCGGGGGAGACCAAACGGCCGGGGCTACACGCTTCCTGTCCTTCTGGGATCAGCGGGACCAGGCGGCGGGGCTGCGCCCGGAGCCGTACGGGTACGGGACCGTCCACAGCCAGGAGGAAATCGACCAGGCGCTGCAGGGCCCGCGGCCCTATGAACGGCTCGGATATCACCCTGCGATCGCGGACCCACGAGGCCGCGGTACGCACGGTACCCGCACCATGGACATCGCAGCCGGGAACGGCCAGGCTCGCGGGCCAGCCGGGATCGCGCCAGATGCCGATCTCATCTTCGTCCACCTCGCGGACCGGAATACCGGAGGGCTGGCCAATTTCGGCGACTCCGTGCGGCTGCTCGAGGCGGTTGACTTCATCTCCCGCACGGCTGGGCCACAGCCCTGCGTGATCAACATTAGCGCGGGCCGCATCTGCGGGCCGAAGGACGGCACCACGCTTGTTGAACGTGCGCTCGACGAACTGCTCGCCGCCACGCCCGGGCGGTTCGTGGCCAACAGCGCCGGCAACTACTTCCGGTGGCGGGCGCACTCCTGCGGCACCCTCGCTGCAGGAGAGTCACAGACCCTCGCGTTCGTCAGCAACCCTGCCGATATCACCGTCAACGAACTTGAGATCTGGTACGACGGCGCGGACGAGTTCGCCGTTCGCATCGATCCGCCTGGTTATGCCGGGGGCCGCCCGGTAGGTCTCGGCGAGCGGTCTGACCTTCTCATCGAGGGCCGGGTTGTAGGCCGGATATATCATCGCAAACACGATCCTAACAATGGGGACAATCATATTGTCGCTTTTCTCGACCCCATCGGCCGTGCCGGGCAATGGACGGTCACCCTGGAAGCCCGCCGGGTCAGCAGCGGCCGGTTCCACGCCTGGATTGAGCGTGACGACTCGTGCCCAGGCTGCCAGGCACGGTTCGCTCGCGACAACAGCAACCCGGCCATCACGATCGGCTCGATTGCGTCCAGCCACCTTCCGCTGATAGTCGGTGCCTACGACGGCCACGATCCGGCCCGGCCGGTTGCGGCCTTCAGCAGCGCTGGCCCCTGCCGCGACGGCCGCAGCAAACCAGACCTCGCCGCCCCCGGCGTGGGCGTGCTGGCCGCCCGGTCCGCTCCGATCGGCGCCAGCCGTAATCCGGGCCTGCTGGTGCGGGGGAACGGGACCAGTTTCGCCACTCCGCACGTGACCGGGGCCGTGGCGCTGTGTTTCGAGGCGGCAGGCAACCGGCTCAGCGCCCAGGAAATCCGCTCGCTCGTCTTGGGCAGCTGCGATGCAGCCCTGGACGCCGATTCCGAGGGCCGCCTCGGCTGTGGGTATCTCAACATCCCCCGCCTGGTCGCAGATGTGCAGCGGGCGCTAGCACCGACTGCCGCGCCGATCGCAAAGGAGCCAACCATGGACGCCGAAGACACCGTTGTCCTGCTCGCAGCCGCCCCTGCCACCGCATACCGGGAATACCTCTACCGTCCGAATGGCCGGCTCGCCCGCTGGATTAGTGATTGGTTCGATGTCGTCGCGAGACCAGGTCAGCGCATCCGCCGGGCACCGCAGGAGGGCGATGTCCTGATCGAGGTCTCCCTCGGGCGTACGAGCCCAGGCCGATGTGTCACCCTCATAGCTCGTGACTTTGAGCGGGTGGCTTCGTGGCCCATGCTGGCCCCTGGCCAGCTGCTGTTGCGGCCGCGAAGGCGCACCGAAGTGTCCGAGCCGCTGCCCGTCGAGCCGGTGATCGACACCGGCGGCGGGGACATTGGCAGCGGCGGGGATGTCGGCGGCACCGGCCCCGGCCGCCTCACCGGACTCGACCTGCCGCCTTGGATGCAGGTCACCGTTGCTCCCGACGCCACTGCGGCCGGGCGTGACTTCGGTAACGACGGCGCTGAAGCGGAACCGCCCGTCCCGGCAGACACGGCGTCCGTCCCGGACTGGAGCGAAGGGGAAGCGTCGGACTACCTGGGTGGAAGGCTCTGGACGTTCACAGCCACGACTCTGGCATTGCCGGTTGCGGTCTTCTGCCCCAAGGCCGCGCGAGCACTGGGCACGGTCGGGATCTTGGTGTACGCGCATGGGCTGCTGGATGGATGCCCGCGGCCAGCAGAGATCCCCGGCGGCATCATCACTGACCCGCCATTTGCCCTGGGCCGCATTGTTCACGCCTCGGGTCGGCCGGTCGTCCTGGTCGTCCCGTTCCTGGACTGGGCACACCCCGGTGGCGAGGTCACCTTCGGCAAAAAGCACAGCCATTGGCAAGCGCTAGCTAGCCCTGATCACCTCAACGGCCTCATCGGCGAGGTCCTCGCCGAGCTGGGCCGCCTACAAAAAAGCGCGGCACCTTCAGTAAGCGACTTGATCATCGCTGGTCATTCGCGTGCCTACGATTTCCTGGAACCGCTCGCGTATAGCCGTATGGACAAAGCTATGCAAGAGGGCGCTCTTGCGCATCTTTCGCAGATCTGGGCATTCGATACCACCTATGCCGGGAAGGTCGAGAGATGGATCAGCTGGCTAAAGGTGAGCCCGCAGCTCCGAACTCACATATTCTACCGCCCGGGCAGCAAAACCGAAGTGGTCGGCGACGAGTTCTATCGCGAGCGAAAAGCGCGGCTGACGGTGACTCCTGTCGGTGAAGGACATTGTGCCGTCCCGGCAAAACGAATGGCGAAGCTGTTGAACGCTTACGGTTCCGCTCCCGGCGGAGAGGCGGAAGAAGAGCCCAAGCCGGCGGAGGTCCCTGCGCCAGCGGTACAACTAACCGCTGAAGAGCTGACGGTCCGCATCGCCCGGTGCATCGGAATCTGGGAAACCAACCGCGGAAAGGACAACCCCGCGCCGAAGGAGTCCTCGCTCGACACCGTGTCCAGTCTCCATGCCAGCATGGCGACCATCGAGCAGGCCACCATGCCGTACGCCATTACTGCCCTCCGCAAGAACAAGGCGCTGCGCGACAGGGCGAACCCGCCCCTGACAATGAAGGAGCTGAACGCGGCGGACACACGAGCCGCCACGGTCCCCAGCCTGCTCAGCGCCGTTGCCACTGCCTGGGCACAAGGCAGGACGCCGGGTGACTTCATTACCGCCAACCGCGCGCTTATCACCGCGGCCGGCTTGAGTGATGACGATGTCAGGACCATGTTCCGGGCCGAAGGGCTCAAGAACACTCTCGCCAAAGCCCGCAGTGACATTGAAGCGGCCGAGCGGGCCGCCAGAGAAAAGGCCGCCCGGGAAAACAAAACCGAGAAGGAGCAAGCGGCCGCGGTAAGAAGCGCGCGGCAGAGCGCGCTCAAGGCCGCGATCGACACCATATCTACCGCGGACCGGCTCGGCCTGGGTGAAAGCAGCCTCCGCGCATATATCAACACCGCCGCGAACTGGGGTGAGAACCGGGCTGCCTGGCAGCGTAAGGCGGTGGACAACATGCCGGACAGCGTGGGTGGCCGCATCGAGGCCGTCGCCGTCTCCGACCACGGCACAGCACTCGCCATCCCCACGATCCGGTCCCGGGTCGATACTGAGCTTGCCAAGGTGCCGGTGCCGAGCACGGAGGGCATCGTCAGGGCCGTCGCACAGAAGAACAATCCCCATGAGCCAGACTATGGTCTGCATGTCTGGCAGACCTACCGCCGGCTCTACATCGCCCCTCAGCCCTCGTCCCGGGAGGCTGAAGAGGCGGAGACCGAGGAGGGCGTGGAGTCCGGCGAGGTGGAAGCGGGCGAAGCGGAGGCCTTCCTCGAATCCTCGTATTCGCGCGAGTCTGTTTCAGAGCGAGAAACAGAGGCGACGGTGACGTTCGCGAGCGGGGCTACGCTGCGGGTGATCGCCGGGCCACCGGGACCCGGGCAAGAACATTACGACCCCCACGCCACCAGCAACCCGCTGCTCGACACGAGTCAGCCATTTCGCTCGACCCGCCTCTCGGCCAGCTTCACAGTCGGCGAACTGGCGCGCAGCGGCGGAGTGGACTTCCACATCGCGCGCATCGATCCTGAGCTCGTCCGCTGCCTGCAGCAGCTTCGCGACCGTGTGGGGAAGCCGGTAAATATCGCGTCCGGCTACCGGCCCTATGGCTACAACGAGAAGCTGTACACAGAGACCTACAAGAAGAAGCCGACGAAAAGCCGTCACTCAAGCGGCCAGGCCGCCGACGTGCGGATCG
Source organism: Actinomycetes bacterium (assembly GCA_025964635.1). Lineage (GTDB taxonomy): Bacteria > Actinomycetota > Actinomycetes > Streptosporangiales > Streptosporangiaceae > RYN-230. The sequence continues at coordinate 11,371 of JAOPYP010000092.1, forward strand.
CTGGCATGAGTGGGATGGAGATCGCCAAAGCAGCGATCAGCGCATACGGCCCGAACATCGGCGTCGGTATCGCCGACACCTATGCGCACCTCGATGTCCGCGGGAGGTGGGCTAAGTGGACGTACTTCGGAGATGGAACGGAGAAAAACGAGCTTGCCCTCGCCGAGATTGAGTCATACCGGCGCCAGCACGCGGCCTGGGTCGGCGCGGCTGGCACCCACAGCTCCGGCGACGCCCCAGCCCACTAGGACTGCGGACGGTCCCGCGGCGGGCCAATTTACCCGCGCGATGCCGGGGACCCAGCGGTTGCGGCGCCCGTTCCGTGGCTGGACCGCGACAGCGGAGTCGGCGAAGCACCCAATGACGCCG
>JAOPYP010000103.1 GCA_025964635.1 Actinomycetes bacterium
TCAGCGCGGCCAGCTCGGTGTCGATCTTCGCCCGGGCCAGCGGGTGGGCCACGCCCTGGTGGGCGCCGATCGGCGCGTCCCACACCTGGCGCTCGCGGGCGTACCGGGCCGCGGTGGCCAGCACGACGCGCGCGATCCCCACGCACTGCGCGGCGCCGGTGACCCGCTCCGGGTTGAGCCCGTGGAAGATCTGCCGGAACCCTTCGCCCTCGTGGCCAACCAGCGCCTCCGGGCCGACCCGCACGTCGTCGAAATGCAGCGTGAACTGCTTCTCGGGCAGCAGCAGATCCACCGGGAGCACCGCACGGTCCAGCCCGGGCGAGTCCGCGGGGACAACGAACAGCGACAACGCGGTCCCGTCACGGTCCGGGGAATCAGCTGGCCCCGCCCCGGTCCGGGCCACGACCAGCAGAGCATCCGCCTCGTCGACACCGGAGATGTAGTACTTGGTGCCGCGCAGGACCCACGCGTCGCCGTCCCGGGTGGCGGTGGTGGACAGCCGGTGCGTGTTCGAGCCCGCATCCGGCTCGGTGATCGCGAAGACGACCTTGGTGGTGCCCCCGGCCAGGCCGGGCAGCCACGTCGCGCGCTGCTCATCCGTGCCGAACCGGGTGATGACCTCGGCCGAGATCGCCGCGGAGACCACCAGCAGCAGCAGCGGGGTGCCCTGCGCGCCGAGTTCCTCGCAGACCAGGGCGAGCTCGGTGAGGCCGCCACCCCCGCCGCCGTACTCGGCCGGGATGTTCACGCCAATGAATCCGGCTTCACCAAGCTTGGTCCAGAGCTCGTCGCACGGCGTGCGTTCAGCTGCGTGCTGCGCGTAGTAGCGCGGGCCAAAACTACTGGCTATCGAGGCCACGGCGGCCCGCAGGTCGCGGTGCTCGGCACTCTCGGCAAAATCCACGCCTGCTCCATCGAAGTGATCGTAGATTCACTAGGACTTTAGCGGGCCAGATGCCAGACTGGCTAGATGGCCAGCGCACGTACCGAGCGCCAGCGTGATCCCGGGCGCCGGCGTGATCCTGAGCGGCGGGCCAGGATCCTGCACGCGGCGGCCGACCTGGCCTCGCAGCGCGGGTTCACCACGGTGTCCCTGGCCGATATCGGCGCGGAGGCCGGCATCGTGGGCTCCGGGATCTACCGTCACTTCGGCAGCAAGGCGTCCATCCTGGTCGCCCTGCTGGACCAGGTCATGGACCGGCTGATGAGCCGGGCCGCGCAGATCATCACCACCTCCGCTGATGATCACCAGTGCCTGTCCGACCTGGTCCGCGACCACATAGCGGTGGCCCTGGTGGACCGGACCATCCTGATGGTCTACCACCGGGAATCCCACCTGCTCCCCGCGGACGACCGGCGGCGGCTGCGCCGCCAGCAGCGCCTGTACATCGAGGAGTGGGTGCACCTGCTGGCGCCGTTGCGGCCCGAACTGGCCGACGGGGAATTGCGGCTGGCCGTGCACGCGGCGGTCGGGGCGATCCAGTCCACCCTGTTCTTCCGCAGCGGGCTCCCCCCGGACCGGCTGGCGGACTTGCTGGACACGATGGCCCACGGCTGCCTGGGCATCGAGCCCGCCCCCCAGCACCCTGCCCCCCAGCACCCCGCCCCCCTCACGGTGGTCGCGTCGTCGTAGCCTCTCGGCTTCAAGCCCCGCGCTGCTCCGGGAGATGGCCGGTCGGGGAGAGAGGTTCCTCGTACGCTGGGCTCGTGGGCAGCGGCCGGGGTGAGGATGGCGCCCTCGCGGAGCGGGCGGCTCTGGTGGCGCTGCTCCAGGAGCGCCCCGGGCGGCGGGGCTGGACGCAGATCACGGCCGAGACACTGGAGGCCGGCAGCGCGCTGGCGGTGTGGCAGCGCCTCATGCCGCCCGTGCTGGTCAGCCCGCCGGGGGAGCCCGACCCGCTGGACGCCGCGGCCGGGCAGATCGGCCGGTGGGCGGACCGGGACTGGCGGCTGCTGAGCATCCTCGACGACGACTATCCGGCCCGGCTGCGCGGGATCCACCAGGCGCCGCCGGTCCTGTTCACCCGCGGCACGGTGGTCCCGGACGACGTGGCCGTGTCGGTGGTGGGGTCCCGCCAGGCGTCCTCCCGTGGCCTGGGGATCGCGGCCGGGGTGGCCCGGGAACTCGTCGCCCGCGGGGTGACCGTGCTGGGCGGGCTCGCCCTCGGCATCGACACCGCGGCCCATCGCGCCGCGTTGGAGGCGGGGGGCCGGACGGTTTGCGTTACCGGAACTGGAATTGGGCGGGCCTATCCGGCGCAGAACCGGGACCTGCAAGAGCGGATCGCCGCGTCGGGCCTGGTGCTCTCCCAGTTCTGGCCGGACGCGCCGCCGCAGCGGCACAACTTCCTGATGCGCAACGCCACGATGTCCGGGTACGGCCTGGCCACGGTAGTGGTCGAGGCGGGGGAGCAGAGCGGGTCGCGGGCCCAGGCGCGGATCGCGGTGGAGCACGGGCGGCCGGTCGTCCTGACCTCGCTGGTGGTCGAGCGCAACGACTGGGCCCGCGCGCTGGTCGGCCGCCCTGGGGTGCACGTCGCCGATCGGCTCCAGGCCGTGCTGGACATCGTTGATCACCTGATCGAAGAGCCGGCGGCGGTCGGGGCCGCGCTGCACCGGCTGGCGCCCTCATAACATGGCCGACCCCGGGGTGATGGCCCGGCTGAGCGCGGCCCTGGTGGCCAGCGCCGGCGGGTACCTGCGCAACACGGTGCGCCAGGACCTGGTCACCTGCGCGGTGTGCGCGACGCCGGTAACCGGGTTCCGGCTGTGCTATCAGTGCCAGCGGCGGCGCGGCCGGAGCGGGCTCGCGGACGCCACGGGGTTCCTGGCCTACGCGGTGGCCGGGCAGCAGTCCGGTTACGTGATGCAGGGCTACAAGGCCCGGCCGCCGGTGCCCGAGCACCGGGCGATCGTCACGTTACTCGTGCTGTTAGGGCTGGCCCGGCACGCCGGATGCGCGGCGCACGCCAGGATTGCCGAGGGGACCAGCGTGCCGGTGACGCACTGGGCCACGGTGCCCTCGCTGCCGGCCCAGCCGGGGGAGCATCCACTGCACGCGATCGCCGGCCGGTTAGCGCCGGGGGGTGAGGCCGTCCTGGCCGCCGCGGACGAGGTGGACTACGCGCGGGACCTCGACCCCCGGCACTTCCGGGCGACCGCGCCGCTGCCCGCAGGCGCGCATGTGCTGCTCGTGGACGACACGTGGGCGCGCGGCGGGCACGCGCAGTCCGCGGTCCTGGCGTTACGGGCGGCCGGGGCGGCCCGGGTCTCGGTGCTGGTAGCCGCCCGCTGGATCAACGCGGACTTCGGCGGGAACGCGGCGTTCATCAGGGGGCTCGCGGACCGCGACTAC
>JAOPYP010000153.1 GCA_025964635.1 Actinomycetes bacterium
CGCCAGGCCGGGCGGCCGGGCCGGGACGGGCCGCGGGCGAGGTCCAGGGCGGCCTGCAGCCGCGGCGGCGCCGGGCCGCTTATTTAGCGCTTATCGGAGCCGGCATCCTTGCGGCCGCGGGTTTGGCGGTGGTCCTGACCATCGCCCTGTCCACGCACTTCCTCGTGTCTCCCGGCAACCATCGCCTGGCTCCCTCGGCCTACTCCCGCTACTTCTCCCCACCAGAGCAGGCGGGGATCCTCTCGTCCGTGGCGTTCAGCCCGGACGGCAGGACCCTGGCCGCCGGGACGATGGGCGGCCCGAAGGGCGACGGCGTGACCTACCTGTGGAATGTGCGCAGCACGAAGGAGATCAGGTCGTTCAGCCCCGGCGGCGGGGCGGAGGCCTTCAGCCCCAACGGCACGATGCTGGCCGCGGCCGGCGGTCCGGGCAACAGCACCACGTACCTGTGGCAGGTGGACCCCAAGCGCTTGATCGCCACCCTGCCTGGCCAGCAGGGTGTGAGTATTAAGGCGGTGGCGTTCAGCGCCAGCGGCAAGAAGCTCGCGGTCAACGACGAGACCGGGGTGGTCCGCGTGTGGACGCTACCGCGGGGCCGGGGGGTGGGGCCTGCGGCCGTCGTGTCCCCGCCTCTGCCGGGCGTGAACTCCTACACCGTGGCGTTCAGCCCGGTGGGCTCGACGCTCGCCATGGGCGGCAGCGACGGTCAGGTGTACCTGTGGAACGAGGCGACGGGCAACTTCGGGCGCACCCTGGTCGTCCCGGGAGGCGACGCGGTCACCTCAGTGGCGTTCAGCCCGGACGGCCGGGCGCTCGCCGCCGGTGAGATGAATGGGGTGTCCTACGTCTGGTACCTGGCCAGGCGGACACCTATCACTCTGCTTGATCCGGGCGGCTCACCCATCGAGAGCGTGGCCTTCAGCCCGGACAGCTCGTGGCTGGCCACCGGCGACGACGACGGCAAGACCTACCTGTGGCATCTGCCGGCCAGCAAGCCGGCCAGAACCCTGACCAACCCGAAGGGGCCGGCCACCGGGCCTGTGAGCGGGAAACTGCGCACCGCGGTCTTTTCCGTGGCGTTCAGCCCGAGCGGCACCACGCTCGCCACTACCGACACCAACGGCCACGCCTACCTGTGGAAGGTGTCCGGCTAGGGACGCGGGCCCGGGGTGAACCGGGTCCGGGCCAGCTTGGCCGGGGCGACCAGCAGATCCACCCGCATGATGCGTCCTGCCGCCACGGTGAGGGCGCCGACCAGGCTCGCCGTGCCGTCCGGCTCGACGATCGCCACGCCGGGGCCACCGTTGACCGTCAGCGGGATCATGCGCTGCCCGGCGCTGATCGTGGCGGCCGCGCCGACCAGGAACCTGGCCACCCGCTCGGCGCCCTGGACCGGCCGGCGGGCGGCGGGTGCCTGGCCGCCCCCGTCGCTGGTCATCACCACGCCGGGATCCAGCACTGCCACCAGGCCCGCGATGTCACCCCCGGCCGCCGCCCGGAAGAACTCGGTCACGGCGTGCTGGTGCTCCGCGGAGCTGACCGTCATCCGTGGCGCCCCGGCCCGGACGTGCGCGCGGGCGCGGGCAGCCAGCTGGCGTACCGCGGCCGGGCCGCGCCCCACCACCCCGGCCACCTCCGTGAACGGCACCCCGAACAGGTCGTGCAGGACAAAGGCCGTGCGCTCGGCCGGGGTCAGCGTCTCCAGGACCACCATCAGCGCGTAGCTGACGCTCTCGTCGAGCGTTACCCGGTCGGCCGGGTCGGCCAGATCGCCCGGGCCCGTCAGGCCATCCGGGATGACCGGTCCCGCCAGCCGCTCTACGAGGGGCTCGGGCAGCCACGGGCCGACGTAGGCCTCGCGCTGGACCCGGGCCGAGCGCAACACGTCCAGGGCGCGGCGTGAGACCGCGACCACCGCCCAGGCCTCGACGTCGGCCACCCGTTCGCGCCGGTCGGCCTGGGTCAGCCGGAGCCAGGTATCGGCGACCACATCCTCCGCGTCGGCCCAGGTGCCGAGCAGGGCGTAAGCGGCGCGCAGCAGCCGGGGGCGGATGCGGGTGTACTCCGCGGCGAGCTCGTCCTCCCGCATGCCATCCGAGGCCATCGTCCTGTGCCTCCCTTGCCGCGCGTGCCTGCGGGTTCCGTGCCCAGTCTGGTTCAGGACGATCCGGCATGAGCCCCTGTGACATCGGGCCGGGAGGGATCCCGCGGTACCCGGGCGGCGGCCACGCCGGTCACGCGGAGCCGGGGCCAGCCGAGCTGGTTCACGCCGCGCCGAGCCCGGCCTCGCGCCAGAGGTCACTGGGAACCGGGTAGGGCGCGTACATCATGATCCGGTCGAGTATGCCGTCGAACCGCGCGTGCAGCGCCCCGCCAGCGCTCCGGCCAGGGCTTCGACGCTGAACTCGCGCGGCAGCTGGTCGGGGATCAGGTCGGTCATCGCGTCCCGCTCCCCGGCCCGGGACATGACCCAGAGCCGGTCGGCGAGATCACCGGCCCCGTCGAGCTCGAGTACGCTGCGGTAGGCGGGGGTCGAGGCGTAGAACGCGATCTGCCGGCGGACCGCGGCGCGGGCCAGGCCCATCCCGGCCTCGCTGCGCCCGGTGATGACGAGCACCGGGCGGGACAGTTCGAAGCCGGGCCGACCCGCCGCGGCGATCCGGGGCCTGAGCTGCTCCTGCGCCACCCGGCGCGAGGTCAGCGGGTGCGCGATGAGCCCGTCCGCGACCGCGCAGGCCGCGGCGGTCATCCGCGGCCCGGCGGCGGCGAGCAGCACCCGCGGCTCACCCGCCCCGGACGGGCCGGGATCGAATGCCGGCCTGGTCCCGCCGCGCGTAGCTGACCTGGGTGAAGGGCTGATCGGGCATCGGCTCCCCTGGCCGGGCCGGGGGCCTAGTAAGAGCGAGGCAGGCCCAGGGTGTGGCCGGCCACATAGTTGAGGATCATCTCGCGGTTGACCGGGGCGATCCGGAGCAGCCGGGCCACACTCCAGAGCGGCACCAGCCCGTACTCCGCCGACAGGCCGTTACCGCCGTGCGTCTGGATCGCCGCGTCCACGGCGGCCAGCGCGGCTTCCGCGGCGGCGTACTTGGCCATGTTGGACGCCTCGCCGGCGGGCTGGCCGTGGTCGTGGAGCCAGGCCGCCTTCGCGGTCATCAGCGCGGCCAGTTCCACCTCGATCGCGGCTTTGGCCAGCGGATGGGACACGCCCTGGTGGGCGCCGATCGGGACGCCCCAGACGTCCCGCTCCCGCGCGTACGCCGACGCCCGGGCCAGCGCGTACCGGCCGATCCCGACGCAGATCGCGGCGCCAGTGATGCGCTCCGGGTTCAGGCCGTGGAAGACCTGGGTGAAGCCGTCGTTCTCGTCCCCGACCAGCTGGTCTGCGCCGACCCGCACGCCGTCGAAGAACAGGGTGAACTGCTGCTCGGGCAGGGCCGCGGCCACCGGCAGCGGCTGCGCGGTCAGCCCGGGGGCGTCCGGCGGCACCAGGAACAGGGACAGCAGCCCGTGGCCGGTCTGGGCGTCCGTACCGGTTCGCGCCACGACCAGGATGGCTCCGGCGCCGTCAACCCCGGAGATGTAGTACTTGGTTCCGCTGAGGAGCCACTCCTCGCCGTCGCGCACCGCGGTGGTGGACAGCTGGTGCGTGTTGGAGCCGGCATCGGGCTCGGTGATGGCGAACACGATCCTGGTCTCGCCGCTGGCCAGCTGAGGCAGCCAGGTCTGCTGCTGCGCCTCGCTGCCGTACCTGGCGATGACCTCCCCGGAGATGGCGCTGGAGACCAGGAGCAGCAGCATGGGGCAGCCCTGGGCGGCCGTCTCCTCGCAGACCAGCGCGAGCTCGGCCAGGCCTGCGCCGCCGCCACCGAACCGCTCGGGCAGGTTGATCCCGACGAAGCCCTGCTTGGCCAGGGCGGCCCACAGCTCGTCGGTGGCGATCCGGCCCTCGGCGTGCGCGCTGTAGTACGAGCTGCCGAAGGACCGGGTGATGGCGGCGACCGTGTCCCGGATCGCCGCGCGGTCGGGGTACTCAGCGAAGTCCACGGGTCATCTCCGGGCGGGCTCTGCCGGGAGGGGAGGCGCGCCGCAGGCGTGTCCTCGCCGAGCCGGCGAATCGGGGGCCGGGGGTTCCGGGGGTAGTCCCCCGGGAAGGCGGAGCGGAGGGTCGTCCCCCCGGGCTAGCTCGGGCGCGAGCATGGACGTCTCGGCGACGGAGGACATCAGTGAGGCCAGCTGGTCGTCGGCCAGGCCGCTCTGGTAGAAGAGCACGGACTGGATTGCGCCGACGGCGGCATGCACGAGGGCCCGCACGGTCGCGTCTCCGGCGTCCGGGCGGAGCTGCGCCAGCACGTGGACCCACTCCTCGATGTACAGGCGCTGCTTGCGGCGCAGCCGGTGCCGGTCCTCCCCGGGGAGGTTGGCGACCTCGTTGTGGTAGACCTGCGCCAGCGTCCGGTCGCGGAGCACGAACCGTACCTGCGTCTGGACGAGCCCCCGCAGCGTGGTCAGGGCGTCGCCGCCGGCCACGACGATCTCGCTGGCCTCACGGGACAGGTCGTCGATCACTCGGTCGAACATCGCGACGAGGACCGCGGACTTCCCGTCGAAGTGCCGGTAGATCGCCGGTCCGGTGATGCCGGCGGCCGCGCCGATGTCCGCCATGCCGACCTCGTGGTAGCCGCGCTCGGCGACCAGGTCGGCGGCCGCGCTGAGGATCCGCTGCCGCCGCCGGGGATCCCGGCGGCGGGGGTCCCGCGGCTGGCCCGGGCGCGAGGGCTCGGCAGCGGCGCTAGTCACCCGGCCCCTGTCCGAGCAGGGCCGCCGGTATCTCGGCGGAGCGGGAACGCAGGTACTCGCCCAGGCCCTTGGCCTGGGGGTCGGGCCGGGTCGAGGACGCCACGCCCTCCCCCAGCAGGCCCACGATCACGAAGTTGAGCGCGCTGAGGTTGGGCAGCTCGACGCGGCGCACCTCGAGCGGGGCGGACTCGGGCAGCAGGGTCCGGAGCCGCTCGACGGTGAGGTAGTCGCGCAGCCACGGGTAGGCGGCCGGGTCGCGGGTCCAGATCCCGACGTTGGCGTTCCCGCCCTTGTCGCCGGAGCGGGCGGCGCAGATCCGGCCCAGCGGGGCGACGACGGTCGGAGCCCCCGCGGGCCACGGATCAGCGAGGTGCGCGGCCGCTTCGGCGGGGGAACCAGCCGCTGCGGACGAGGAAGCACCGGACACGGCGGCACCGGGCGAGGCGGCACCGGATGCCGCGGCCGGCGCTGGGGCCGCAGCCGGGGCGGTGGGCGCGACCGGCACCGTGGTGCCGTCCGGCAGCACCGCTGCGTGGGCCACGTCCGCCGCGGGCACGAGCGCGGGCCAGTAGACGCCGTACGCGCTCTCGGGCGTGGGCGGGGTCGTGGTGTGGAAGCCCGCGTACCCGCCGAGGGCCAGTTCCATCGTCGCGTTGGAGAAGCGCCGGCCGACCTTGCGCGGGTCGGGGTCCTTGACCGTGATCCGCAGGTGGGCGGTGGCCTGCTCGTTGCTGGGGGCGTCGGCCTTGTCGAAGCGCAGCAGCCGGACATCGACCGCGGCGAACTGCTCCCGGCCGCCGAGGATACCGAAGAGCTCCTGCTCCGCCCAGGCGGCCTTCTCCTCGATGTCCAGTCCGGTCAGGACCAGCGTCATCGTGTTGCGGTAGCCGCCCAGGAAGTTGATCGCGACCTTGGCCGTGGCCGGCGGCGGGCTCCCACGGGTGCCGGAGATCCGGACCCGGTCCGGGCCGTCCTGCTCGAGCGTGACCGTGTCGAAGTGCGCGACGACGTCCGGGTTGGCGTAACCGGGCTCGGCGATCTCATAGAGCAGCTGGGCCGTGACCGTGCCCGGTGAGACCAGGCCGCCGGTGTCCGGGTGCTTGGTGATCACGCTGCTGCCGTCGGCGGCGACCTCGGCGATCGGGAAGCCGGGGTAGCGGCGGTCGCGGATCTCGTCCAGGAACGAGTAGTTGCCCCCGGTGGCCTGCGGCCCGCACTCGATCACGTGGCCCGCGACCACGGCCCCCGCGAGCGGGCCGAAGTCCTCCCGGCGCCAGCCGTGCCACCAGGCGGCGGGGCCGGTGACCAGCGAGGCGTCGGTGACCCGCGGGCAGACGACGATGTCGGCCCCGGCGCCGAGGGCCTCGGTGATGCCCCAGCCGCCGAGGTAGGCGTTGGCCGTGACCGGCTTGCCCGCCGCCCCGGCCAGCGGCTGGCCTGTGTCCAGGTGGGCCAGGGCCTGCCCGCTGGCGAGCAGGCTGTCCAGGCGGGGCAGCAGGTCATCCCCGGTGACGTGGGCGATCTTCGGGTGCAGGCCGAGGCGCTCGGCGAGCGCCCCGAACTCCCGGGCCAGGCCTGCGGGGTTGAGGCCGCCCGCATTGTTGACGATCTTGATCCCGCGATCGAGGCAGGTCCCGAGCACGTGCTCCAGCTGGGTGAGCACGGTGCGGGCGTAACCCGCGGACGGGTCCTTCTGCTGGGCCTTCCACAGGATCAGCATGGTCAGCTCGGCGAGGTAGTCGCCCGTGAGGACGTCGATGGGCCCGCCCTCGACCATCTCCCGGGCCGCCGCGGCGCGGTCACCGTAGAAGCCCGACGAGTTGGCGATCCGGACCGGGCGCCGCGGCCTGTCGTGGGCCGCGGTCATGCCGGCTCCCCTCGCCGCGCCCCGGAGCCACCTGCCACGGAGCTACCTGCCACGGAGCCGGCCGCACCGGCCGCTGCCCCGGAGCTACCTGCCACGGAGCCGGCCGCACCGGCCGCTGCCCGGTCCGCACTCAGCGGCTTGCGGCCCGCCCCGGCCGTTCCGGCGAAGGCCTGCGCGATCGCCATCCACTCCCGGGCCGTCCCGCCCGTGACCACCAGCGCCGTGTCGCTAAGGTGCCGCCGCTGGGTGACCACGAGGCAGAAGTCGAGAGCGGTGCCGGTGACCCGGTCGCCGGCGTCCGCGGGCCCCCAGGTCCACTGGCCGCCGTCCGGCGCCGCAATCTCGACGCGGATAGGGGCGTCCGGCCGGGGCAGGCCGTTGACCGCGTAGCTGTAGGGCAGGCTGCGGACGCCCAGGTGCGCGACGTGCCGTAGCCGGCCGGTCGCCGGCCGCTGGACGCCGAGGGTGTCGGCGATGTCCTGGCCGTGGGCCCAGGTTTCCATCAGCCGGGCGGTGATCGACGACGCGGGCCCCATGTCCAGCCCGTACCAGGGCAGCCGGGCGGCGGGGTTGGCGCCCGCGTACCCGTCCAGGAGAGCCTGGCGGGCGGTGCGGAACCAGCGCAGCAGCTCGGCGGCGCCGAGGTGGCGGTACTCGGCGGCGATCTGGTCCGGGAAGTCGCTGCCCCGGCTGGTCAGCGCCGCGGCCTCGCGGCGGAACCGGCCGGGGTCGCGGATCGACAGCAGCGTGGTTTCGTCGAAGTAGGCGAGGTGGCTGACCTGGTCGGCGATGGTCCAGCCCTCCGCCGGCGTGGACAGCTGCCACTCCGGTGGCGCCAGTGGCCTGAGGATCCCCTCCAGCCACGCGGACTCGGCGACCAGGTCGGCGGTGAGCGCGCTCAGGTCGGCGGGCATCAGCGGCCGGTCCAGACCGGGGTGCGCTTGTCGCGGAAGGCCGCCGGGCCTTCCTGGGCGTCCGCGCTGCGGTACACCGGTTCCCAGATCCGTTCCGCCTCCGCGAACGCGTCATCCAGCCGGTCCCGCAGCGACAGGTAGACCGTGCGCTTGGCCGCCATGACCGACAGCGGTGCGTTCGAGGCAATGCGCTCGGCCAGCGCCTGCACGGTGGGCACCAGCTCGGCGTCCGGCACCACCTCGTTGACCAGCCCGATCTCGTAGGCCCGGGCGGCGCTGAGCGGATCGCCGGTGAGCAGGATCTGCATCGCGATGCGGGGCGGTACCAGCCACGACAGCGGGACCGCCCACGGTGAGCCGCGGCCGACCTTGACCTCGGTCACGGCGAAGCGGGCGGACTCGGCCGCCACGCACAGGTCGCAGTTCTGGGCCAGCAGGAAGCCGCCCGCGTACGCGACCCCGTTCACCGCCGCGATCGTTGGCTTGGCCACGTCGATGTTGCGGCCGAACTGCGGCAGGAAGTCCGGCGGGGGCACGGTCAGCGAACTGTCCGCCATTTCCTTCAGGTCCCCGCCGGCACAGAAGGCGCGGTCCCCCGCGCCAGTGAGCACCAGCACCCTGGCCGTCTCGTCGGCGTTGAACCGGCGCACCCCGTCGAACAGGCCGTCGCGCACGGCCTTGCTCAGGGCGTTGCGGGCTTCCGGGCGATCGATGGTCAGCCAGGCCACGCCCCGCACGACCTCGTAGCGGACTGGCACTTCACGCACGGGCTCCTCACGTCCGGGCTCCTCACGCACGGGCTCATCACGGGCTGGGTCAGTCACCGGGTTCCTCCTCCAGGACGGCGAGCACCGACCCGCTGTCGACCTGCGCGCCGACGGTGATCGGGAGCTCGGTGACGATGCCGGGCGCGGGCGCGTAGATCGCGTGCTCCATCTTCATGGCCTCGATGGCGAGGATCACGGCGCCCGCCTCGACGTGGTCGCCCACGGCGGCCACGACCCGGACAACGGTCCCGGGCATCGGCGCGAGCAGGGAGCCGGCCTGGACCGCGGCCGCCGGGTCCGGGAAACGGTCCACCTCCGCGACCACGGTGTGCCCCAGCACGCTGTCCACGTAGAACGCGGCGCCGGCCTGGGTCACGTGGATGACGCGGCGCACCCCGCCGGCCTCGAGGTCCACCAGCATCCGGGCCGGGCCGCCCGGCAGCGGGCCCTGAGCCGCGGCCCCGTGAGCCACGGGAGCCGGCCGGGTGCCGTGCAGCACCACGCCGCCCACCTCGGTCCCGTCGACTTCCGCCTGCACCCCATCCCGGCCGAAGCGGTAGCTCACCTCGGCGGGCCGCCCATCCAGCTCGTAGCTCGCCCGTTGCGGGACGCTCGGGTTGTTCCGCCAGCCCGAGGGCAGCGTGGCCAGCACCGGGGCCTGCTCGCGGCGCCGGGCCTGCCCGGCCAGCGCCACCGCGAGCAGGTGCACGGGCCCGGCCTGTGCCTCAGCCGGGCACAGCTCCGCAGGCTGATGCCGGTCCAGGTAGCCGGTGTCGATCGCGCCCGCGGCGAACTCCGGCTCGCGCAGGATCCCGACCAGCAGGTCCCGGTTGGTCACGACCCCGTGCAGCCTGGCCCGCGACAGCGCCGCGGCCAGCACCCGCCGCGCGTCGTCCCGGGTCGGGCCGTAGCCGATCACCTTGGCCAGCATTGAGTCGTAGAACGTGCTGACCCGGGTGCCGGAGGCGAAGCCGGCATCCACGCGAAGACCGTTAGAGAGGTCGATCTCGAACGTGTGCAGCTCGCCGCTCGCGGGCAGGTAGCCGGCCGGCACGTCCTCGGCGTAGAGCCGGGCCTCGATCGCGTGGCCGGTGAAACCCGCCCCGGTGAGCCCCGCCTCGATGACCTGGGGCGGCAGCGGCTGGCCGGCCGCGATCTCCAGCTGCAGCCCCACCAGGTCCAGGCCCGTGATCATCTCAGTCACCGGGTGCTCCACTTGCAGCCGGGTGTTGACCTCGAGGAAGTAGAAGCGCCCCGAGGAGTCCAGCACGAACTCGACGGTCCCGGCGCCGACGTAGCCGATGGCCTGGCCCGCGGCGACGGCGGCCTGGCACAGTTCGGCCCGCAGGCCTTCACTGACAGCCGGGGACGGCGCCTCCTCGATGATCTTCTGGTAGCGGCGCTGGATGGAGCACTCGCGCTCGAACAGGTGGACCACGGTCCCGGCCTGGTCACCGAGGATCTGGACCTCAATGTGCCGGGGGGACTCCACGAAACGCTCGAGGAAGACGGTGCCATTGCCGAACGCCGACGCCGCCTCGCGGCGGGCGCTGGCCACCGCCCCGGCGATCTCGCCGGAGTCCGTGACGATCCGCATGCCCCGGCCACCGCCGCCATAGGCCGCCTTGACCAGCACCGGGAAGCCGATGTCCTCCGCGGCCTTCCGCAGCTCGGCGGGGTCGGGCCCGGTCCCGTCGTCGAAGACCGCATCGTCGAAAACAGCACTGGGCAGCACGGGCACGCCCGCGGCCGCCATGAGTTCCTTCGCGGCGATCTTGGATCCCATGGCCTCGATGGCGGCGGGTGACGGCCCCACGAAGGTCAGGCCGGCCGCCGCGCAGGCCCGGGCGAACCCGGCGTTCTCCGACAGGAACCCGTACCCCGGGTGCACGGCGTCCGCGCCGGTTGCGGCGGCCGCGGCGATCAGCGCCTTACCGCGCAGGTAGGTCTCGGCCGGGGCCGAGCCCGGCAGCCGGACGGATTCGTCGGCCTCGAGGACGTAGGGCAGCCCGGCGTCGGGGTCGGAGAAGACGGCCACGGTGGTGATGTCCATCGCGCGGGCCGTGCGGATGATCCGCGACGCGATCTCGCCGCGGTTGGCGATCAGGAGCTTGCTGATGGTCATCGGCGCTACATCCGGAAGACGCCGAAGCCGCGGCGCCCCTCGATGGTGCCGGAGTGCGCCGCGGACAGCGCCACGCCGAGCACGGACCGGGTGTCCCGCGGATCGATCACGCCGTCGTCGTAGAGCCGCGCGCTCACGAAGAACGCGTCGGACTCCCGCTCAATCTGGGCTTCGATCTGCGCGCGCCGCTTCTCGTCGGCCTCGGCGTCGAAGGCCCGGCCGGTGGACTCCGCGGACTGCCGCCCGACGATGGACATGACCCCGGCCAGCTGCTGGGCGCCCATGACCGCGAGCTTGGCGTTGACCCAGGCGAACATGAACCGCGGGTCGTAGGCCCGGCCGGACATGCCGTAGTTCCCGGCGCCGAACGAGGCGGCCATGTTCACGGTGATATGCGGGATGGCCGAGTTGGTCACCGCATTGATCATCTTGGCGCCGTCCTTGATGATGCCGCCCTGCTCGTACTGGGTGCCGACCATGTAGCCGGTGGTGTTCTGCAGGAAGATCAGCGGCGTGTCACTCTGGTTGGCCAGCAGGATGAACTCGGTGGCCTTCTTGGCCTCCTCGCTGAACAGCACGCCCCGCGCGTTGGCCAGCACCCCGACCGGGTAGCCGTGGACCGAGGCCCACCCGGTGACGAGGCTGGTCCCGTAGCGCGGCTTGTACTCGCCGAACCGCGAGCCGTCCACGATCCGGGCCAGCACCTCGCGGGGATCGAACGGCACCCGGAAGTCCGCCGACACGATGCCCAGCAGCTCGTCCGGGTCATACAGCGGCGGGTCGGCGGGTTCGCTGGCCGGCGGGCCGAGCTTGCGCCAGTGCAGTTCCGCGACGATCTGCCGGCCGATGCGGATGCAGTCCAGCTCGTCGACGGCGAAGTGGTCGGCGAGCCCGGAGATTCGCGAGTGCATGTCCGCGCCGCCGAGGGACTCGTCGTCGGCTTCCTCGCCGGTGGCCATCTTGACCAGCGGCGGGCCGCCGAGGAACACCTTGGCCTGGCCGTCGACCAGCACCGAGTAGTCGCACATCCCTGGCACGTACGCGCCGCCCGCGGTGGAGTTGCCGAAGACCAGCGCGATGGTCGGGATGCCCATCGCGGACAGCTCGGTGAGGTCGTGGAAGATCCGGCCGGCCGGCACGAACAGGTCCGACTGGGTGGGCAGGTCGGCCCCGCCCGACTCGACCAGGTTGATGACGGGCAGCCGGTTACGGCGCGCGATCTCCAGCGCCCGCAGGTTCTTGCGCAGCGTGTACGGGTTCATCGACCCGCCCCGCACGGTGGGGTCGTGCGCGATCAGCACGCACTCGGCCCCGGACACCACGCCGACGCAGGTGACGATGCTCGCCCCGACGGTGAACTCGGTCCCCCAGGCGGCCAGGGAGGACAGCTCCAGCAGTGGCGAGTCCTGGTCGACCAGGAGCTCGAGGCGCTCCCGGGCCAGCAGCCGGCCGCGGTCACGATGGCGCTGCGCGTACTTGGCGCCGCCACCCGCGCGGGCCAGCCCGAGCTGCTCGTCCAAGGCGGCGATGGCCGCCAGCTGGCCGGCCCGGTTGGCGAGGTAGGCCTCGCTGGCCGTGTCCACCGACGATCGCAGGACGGGCACCGAACCCCCTTTGGTCGTGTCCGGCAGGACAGTCGCGGCCTGCCAGCCCAGTGCCTCCCGAGGTTAACTCCTATTCACTTGCCACGCCAGGCTCCCCGCCAGGATCGCGATGAGGCCTTTCCAAGTGGTCCCCAGATGCCTAGAGTGACCACTGTAGTGAATGTCTACTCACTTCTCCGGCGGCAGCCGCCGGGCAGATCAGCATGAGCACGCCCCGTCAGAGAGGACGTGAGTGGCGATGGCCGCGGACTTCACTGCGACTGACTTCGATGTGACGAGCCTGCACCACCGGCGCGCCACCCACCGCTGGGAGCGCACCAGCGTCGGCGATCTGCTCGAGCGCATGACGTGGAGCTTCCCCGACCAGGAGGCCCTGGTCGGCCGGGAGGGTGCCTACGCGGATCCCGCCTTCCGGCGGCTGACCTACCGGCGGGCCGATCAGCTGGCCAACCAGATCGCCCACGCTCTGCTGGCCCGCGGCCTGGACCGCGGCGACGTGGTCATGCTGTTCTGCGAGAACTCGGTGGAGGGCTACCTGATCAAGATCGGCGCGGCCAAGGCCGGGCTGGTGGTCGCGCCGATGAACCCGATGATGGCCCCGGACATGGTCTCGGCCATGATCAGGCTGGTCGAGCCCAGGCTCGCGGTCGTGGATGCCGAGTTCTGGGCGGCCGCGGAGGCGCCGTTCGCGGCCAGCGGGCTCGAGGTGGCCGTGACCATCTCCATCGGTGGCGGCCCGGTGCCGGGCAGCGTCTCGTTCAGCGACTTCGTCCGGGACCAGCCGGTCACCGAACCAGACGTCGAGATCCACGGGGACGACATCTGGGAGCTGCTGTTCACCTCCGGCACGACCGCCCGGCCCAAGGGCGTGATGATCTCGCACACCTGCAGCTACATGGCCGCCTACGGGTTCGCGCTGTCCCTGACCCGGGGCCTGCGCCTGGAGTCGGAGCTGCGGGTCGGGACGTTCCTCCCGATGCTCTACCACGTGGGTGACCAGCCCTTCACCTACTCGGTCTTCCTCTCCGGCGGCACGCTCATCCTGGGCCGCAAGCCGGACCCGGGCCGCATCGCCGAGATGATCGCCGGGGAGCGGGTGACCGCGCTGTGGGCCGGCTCCCCGATGATGGTGACCGCCCTGGACGCGGTGCTCACCCAGCGTCCCGAGCTCGACGCACACAGCCTGAAGGTCATCGTCTACGGCTGGGCGGCGCTGCCCCCGGCCACGCTGGCGTCGATGAAGCAGCACTGCGGTGAGGACCTGCTGGTCTTCGAGATCTTCGGGCAGACCGAGTCGATTTCGTGCCACCGCTTCTGGCCGGACAGGTGGCCCGAGCTGTACGCGCGGACCGCCCCCAGGCAGAACTACGTGGGCGTGCCGAGCCCCGTGCTCGCCTCGACCGTGCTCGACCCGCAGGGCCAGGACCTCGCGTCGTCACCGGGCACGCCCGGGGAGGCGGTCTACCGATCACCGTCGATGATGGCCGGCTACTACCGCGACGAGGCGGCCACCCGCGAGGCGTTCCGCTTCGGCTGGTTCCACTCCGGCGACAGCTGCGTCTACGACGACGAGGGACTGCGCGTGATGCTGGACCGCTACAAGGACATCGTCAAGACCGGCGGCGAGAACGTCTCCAGCCTGCGGGTCGAGGCGGTGCTGGGGCTGCATCCGGGCGTGGCCAAGTCCGCCGTCATCGGGCTGCCCCACCCGCACTGGGGCGAGGCCGTCACCGCGGTGGTGATCCGCGCACCCGGTGGCACCACGACCGAGGCCGAGCTCATCGCGCACTGCCGCGCCGCCCTGGCCGGGTACGAGACACCTAAGGCCGTGGTGTTCGCGGACGCCCTCCCCGAGACCGTGGGCGGCAAGGTCCTCAAGTACAAGCTGCGGGCCACCCACGCCGCCCACTACGACGCCTCCGAAGCCCTCCGGTAACCGCCGCCCGCCCCGCCGCCAGCCAGCCGGCCCGGCGGCAGCCAGCCGACCGCCGGCAGCCTGGCCCGCCCTCGACCGGGCGCCGGGATGGATGACGTCACGCTCGAAGTGAGCGCCGCCAATCGCGGCCTCCGGGACCGGCCGGACACTGAGATGATCGCGTTCAACAAGGCCGCGACCGGCTACACGGACGGCGCGCTCCTGTGCATCACCGCCCGTGGAACCGACGGCGAGCTACGCGGCGGGCAGTACGGCTGGACCTGGGCGGCTGCAGCTACATCGATCGGCTCTGGGTCCGGGAATACCAGCGCCGGCCTGGCCTGGGCCGCCAGCTCCTGGCCGCCGCCGAGCAAGAGATCCGGGATCGCCGTCCCGCGGCGCTTCGCCAAAGTGAGCGGGCTGGCCGCGGTGCGGCGGCCACTCGGCCGCGAGCACCGCCCTGAGCTGCGCAACGGGGTAGGTCCAAGTTCTGACTAATGTGGTCTACACTCCTGACTATGAGCGTTGCCTCCACACCCGTGCCGCTGTCCGAAGCAAAGGCACGCCTGTCTGAGCTGGCCAGGCGGGTGCGCCAGCAGCACGAGCGGATCACCCTGACCCGGAACGGTGAGGCTGAGGCCGTCCTGCTGTCGGTGGATGACCTGGAGGGTCTGGAGATGACCCTGGAGATCCTCGGGGACAGTGACTCCGTCGCCCGTATCTCCGAGAGCCTGGCCGCGCTCGGCCGCGGCGAGCCAGGTGCGGACCTGGACACCGTCCGCCAGGACCTGGCCAGGCGCCGCGCTACCGGCGCGTGACACCCGAACCTGCAGGACGGTATGACATCCGTTTCCAGCCCGCAGCCCGGCGCGCGATCTCTAACCGGCTGCCGGAGACTGTTGCCGCGGCCGTGCTGAAGTTCTGTGACGCCACGCTAGCCGTCAACCCGCACCGTGTTGGCAAGCCCTTGTTCGGCCCGCTCGCCGGCTGTCACAGTGCCCGGCGCGGAACCTACCGGATCGTGTACCGCATTGACGAAAGCTCTCGTATCGTGCACGTTCTCGACATCGACCACCGCGCTGACATCTATCACCGCCCGAACGGCTGACCCGGCTCCCAGCTGATCAGAAGGTCGCAAGCCGCGATGCCCGCGACCCGCCGAACATACGTTCTTGAGTTCCCTCAGAGCGGGCGTGATGTGGTCACGCAGGATCTCCTGGTCCGCGTTACCTCGCGGCGAATCCCCATGAGGGTCCCTCGCCGTGGGCCAGATCACGATTCGCGGGAAAGGAGGCCAAGTGTTACAGGCGTGAACACAGTCCGGTTCCGGCGAACGTGATCAACCGATTGGTGTCGCTGGGTCAGCACCAATCAGTTGATCACGGGCAATGCCGCCCGCACCTCTATGTCTCATGTGGCTGGTGTTACCGGTGTGGCTCGAGGACGGGTGGCCGCAGCCGTGATCATGGGATCAGTGTGGCCAGGTCAACGGGAGACCCATGATCACGTCTGCCCCAGCCACCTTCGCCCCGCCAGCCGAACGATTTACCGGCCCGGCTCGGCCTGCCCGGCCACGAACGGATCGTTAGGGACGGGAGGGGGTCGCGGCGGCCAGCTGGGCCGCGAGGATCTGCGGCGCCTCGGCCAGGGAGGGGCCGTACCAGGTCAGGTGACGGCCGCTGACCAGGGCCGCGGGCAGGCCGGGGAAGCACCCGGGGCCGTCCCCGGCCGTGAAGCGGTACGGCTCGTCGGGCAGGACGACCAGGTCCGGGCGCGCGGCCAGGAGATCGTCCAGCGGGACCTTCGGGTAGCGCTCCGCGTCCCCCGCATAGAGGTTCTCCACGCCGAGGCGGGCCAGCACGTCGCCCGCGAACGTGTCCCGGCCGAGCACCATCCACGGCCGGCGCCAGATCGGGATCACCGCCTGGCGGCGCACCGGCGGGTCCGGCCGGTCCCAGGACCGCTCCGCCGCGTCCAGCCACGCCGGGACGGGGAGCTGGCACGCGACCATGAGCAGCCGCCGCAACGACGCCAGCGCCTCGTCCAGCGTCCGGATCACGGTCACCCACACCGGCAGTCCCGCGGCGCGCAGCGCGGCCAGGTCGGCGGGCCGGTTCTCCTCCTCGTTGGCCAGCACCACGTCGGGGCGCAGCGCGATGACCGCCTCGAGGTCCGGGTTCTTGGTCCCGCGGACCCGGGGCACGTCGAGGCCGCCCGGATGGGTGCACCAGTCAGTGGCCCCGGCCACCAGGCCTGGCGCGGTCACCGCCACGGTCTCGGTCAGCGAGGGCACCAGCGACACGACCCGGCTGACCCGCCCCGGGACCGGGACCACGGCCCCGGTGTCATCCCGGGGGCCCGGTCCCGCCGTCACCGCCCGGGCTCGACCCGGAGCGGCAGGCCGTCCCCGAACGCCGCGGCCAGGTCGCGCATGGCCGTGTCCAGAAGCTCGCTCAGGTTGCCGTGGTCGTCCTGGAGCCACTGCTCGTAGGCGGCGATGGCCACACCCAGCATGGCGTAGGCGACCGTCTGCGGCAGCAGGCCGTCACAAGGGTGCCCGGTGCGCTCGGCCACGAAGTCCGCGATCACCTGCCGCCATTCCGCGTAGCGCAAGGTGGAGTGGGCCTGGAGCACGGGCACACCCAGGATCAGCTGCATCCGGCGCCGGTGCCAGCGCTCGTCTTCCGGCGGCACCTTGTTGAAGTCCACGATGGCCAGCCGGATGGCGTCCATCAGCGGCCACTGCGGCGGGCAGGCGGCCAGCCAGCCCCGCATCCGGTCCAGCTCGTCCTCGAAGTTCCCCCACGGCACGTCGTTCTTGGACGGGAAGTAGCGGAAGAAGGTCCGGCGGCCGATCCCGGCCGCGACGGCGATGTCGTCGATCGTGGTGCCCTCGAAGCCCTGCCGGTCGAACAGCTCGAACGCGACGTGCTCCAGCTCGGCACGTGACGTGATACGCCTGCGGCCGAGCTGGGCAGGTATACCCGTAGTGCTCACCGGCCAGCACCGCCTTTCCGTCCCGCCTGGCTCGTGGGCCTGACACTCATGGGCCTGACAGGAGCATCCCACGACCGAGCCGGGCATGCGAAAGCCCGACGGTCGCGGCTTGACCTTTGGCACTGAGTGCCTTTAGTGTCTGCACTAAGTGCCAGATATTGCGGCAGACGACAGCGGCGGTGCTGGCGGACCCCAGCCAGCGCGGGCCGGATGACGGATCCGGAGGCAGGCATGAGCGAACAGACCGCCAGCGCGAGCCCGACGGCCGCGACCACGACGGCGGAGCACAGCGCAGCCGAACCGGCCAGCGCGGCCGCCGACGAGAGCCTGGTCGCCGAGGAACTGCTCGTCGAAGAAGTCTCCATCGACGGCATGTGCGGTGTCTACTGACCCGGCCGGGGCCGGCCTGCTGAACCCGGCCGCGCCGGTCACCCCCGCCGGCCCCTTCGACCTGGACCGGCCCTGGCGGCTGGACGAGCGGGTGGCGGTGCGCCCGGAACCGTTCGGCGCGCTGCTCTACCACTTCGGCACCCGGCGGCTGTCCTTCCTGAAGAACGAGACCATGCTGGCCGTGGTGCGGTCGCTGGGCGAGCACCCCTCGGCCCGCGCCGCGTGCGCCGCGGCGGGAGTCCAGCCCGCGCGCCTGCCCGCGTTCGAGCGGGGCCTGGCCACCCTGGCTGAATCGCGCATGATCACCGCGCAGGGGGCCGCGTGAGTACCGAGACCCTGGTGGAGTTGTTCGAGCATGGGCTGGACGCGCCGATCTGCCTCACCTGGGAACTGACCTACGCCTGCAACCTGGCCTGCGTGCACTGCCTGTCCAGCTCGGGACGGCGTGACCCTGGCGAGCTGAGCACCGCGGAGTGCAAGGCCGTCATCGACACGCTGGAACGCATGCAGGTGTTCTACGTGAACATCGGCGGCGGCGAGCCCACCGTCCGGCCCGACTTCTGGGAGCTGGTGGACTACGCCACCGCCCACCGCGTCGGGGTGAAGTTCTCCACCAACGGCGTGCGCATCGATGAGGCCGTGGCCCGCAAGCTGGCCGCGAGCGACTACGTGGACGTGCAGATCTCCCTGGACGGCGCGACCGCCGAGGTCAACGACGCGGTGCGCGGGCAGGGTTCGTACGCCATGGCCATCCGGGCCATGGAGCGCCTGGCCGCGGCCGGGTTCCGGGGCTTCAAGATCTCCGTGGTGGTGACCCGGCAGAACGCCGGGCAGCTGGACGAGTTCAAGGCGCTGGCCGACCATTACGGCGCGCAGCTGCGGCTGACCCGGCTGCGGCCCTCCGGCCGGGGGGCCGACGTCTGGGACGAGCTGCACCCCACCGCCGCGCAGCAGCGCCAGCTCTACGACTGGCTGTGCGCGCACGGCGAGCAGGTGCTGACCGGTGACTCGTTCTTCCACCTGGCCGCCTACGGCGAGGCGCTGCCCGGCCTGAACATGTGCGGCGCCGGCCGGGTGGTGTGCCTGATCGACCCAGTCGGTGACGTCTACGCCTGCCCGTTCGCGATCCACGAGAACTTCCTGGCCGGGAACGTCCGGGCCGACGGCGGCTTCGAGGCGGTCTGGCGGCACTCGGCGCTGTTCACTGAGCTGCGCGGGCCGTCCGCGGGGGGCGCCTGCGGCTCGTGCCAGTTCTACGACTCGTGCCGGGGTGGCTGCATGGCCGCGAAGTTCTTCACCGGGCTGCCGCTGGACGGCCCGGACCCGGAGTGCGTCCGCGGCTTCGGCGAGCAGGCGCTGGCCGAGCAGGCACTGGCCGGGGCGGACCGGACCGCGCTCCCCCGGCCCGGGCTGGACCACTCGCACCGCGGCCCGGTGCGCGGCCAGGCCCCGGCACCGGTCCCGGTGACGATCGGGCGCCGCCCCGTACCGGCACCACCCGACCGGGCCTGCGACGTCAACCCGCTGGCCGGCTTCGCGGCGGGTGGCGCACGCTGACATGACCTCGGGATTCGCGCGGCTCACCGGCCCGGTCACGCTGGCCGGCCGGGTCGCGCAATCCAGGGTCATGTTCGGCCCGCACGAGACCAACCTCGGCTCTGCCAGCCAGCACGGGGCCAGCCAGCACGGGGCCAGCCAGCACGGGACCGGCGGGGAGCGCGCGTTCTCGCCCCGGCACGTCGCCTACTACCGGCGCCGCGCGGCCGGCGGGGCCGGGCTCATCGTCACCGAGACCGCCTCGGTGCACCCGTCGGACTGGCCGTACGAACGGGCGCCGCTGGCCTCGGCCGCCGCGGAGGGCTGGCGGCAGATCGCCGCCGCCTGCCAGCCGCACGGCACGCTGGTGCTGGCCGGCCTGGGTCACACCGGGCTGCAGGGTTCCTCCGCCTACTCCCAGGCCGTGCTGTGGGGACCGTCCGGCGTCCCGGACCCGGTCACCCGCGAGGTGCCGATGGAGATGGGCGGCCCAGAGATTTCCGCGCTGACCGCCGCGTTCGCCGCAGCGGCCGGGCGGGCGGTGGCGGCCGGCGCCGACGGGGTGGAGATCGATGCCGGGCCCGGGGCGCTGCTCCGCCAGTTCCACTCGGGCCTGACCAACCACCGGGCCGACGGCTACGGTGCGGACCGGCTGCGGCTGACCCGGGAAGTGCTCGCCGCGGTCCGCGACGCCATCGGGCCGCGGCACCTCCTCGGCCTGCGGCTGTCCTGCGACGAGCTGGCCCCCTGGGCCGGGGTGACGCCGGACACCGGGGCGGAGCAGGCCCGTGAGCTCAGCGGCTGGCTGGACCTGCTGGTCGTGGTGCGCGGCGGCCCCTATTCGGCTAGCGCCTACCGGCCCGACGCGCACACCCCGCCCCTGTTCAACGCCGGCCTGGCCCGGCAGGTCCGGGACGCGCTGGACGGCGCGGTCCCGGTGGTGCTGCAGGGCAGCGTGGCCAGCCCGGACGATGCGCGCGACGCGCTGGCCGGCGGGGCCTGCGACCTGGTGGAGATGACCCGGGCCCAGATCGCCGACGCCGGCCTGGTTGGCAAGCTGCGACGGGACCGGCCGGAGCAGGTCCGGCCCTGCCTGCTGTGCAACCAGGCCTGCCGGGTGCGTGACCCGCGCAATCCGCTGGTCAGCTGCGCCGGCGATCCGCGCAGCGGCCACGAGACCGAGGACCCGCCCGACGAGGGCCGCGACCCGCGGCCCCGGGACGTGCTGGTGGTGGGCGGCGGCCCGGCCGGCCTGGAAGCGGCCCGGGTGCTGGCCGGCCGGGGTCACCGGGTCCGGCTCGCCGAGCGCGGCGAGCGTACCGGGGGGGCGCTGCGGACCGCGGCCCTCGCTCCCGGCCGGGAACGGCTGGCCCTGCTCACGGAC
>JAOPYP010000187.1 GCA_025964635.1 Actinomycetes bacterium
CTATACCTTCTGTAACCGGCGCGTACTCTTGGTAATCAGCTCAAACGCCCGCGTATCGTGTTGCATCCGTGTAACTCAATCGATTGCAGTAATGGTACGATTCGCCCGCTAGCGTGTCAATGATCAGGAACAAGGCATCGCCGGGCGTCCCATTCACCAGCGAAATCCCTGGTCGCGGCGGACAGCATGGGCGCTGGATGGCTGTTGCGGCGGTCCGGCCATGACCCAGCCGCGGGCAATTCATTGCGCACAGTGCCCGCCGCGGTGCGGAGCGAGTGGCTGATGCGGTCAGCCAGCGGCGCGGCGACCCCGCGATTCGCCGGCCACCCGGCCAGCTCAGTCACGCGCCCGCCGACTGGGCCAGCATGCACTCCAGGCCGTCCGGCCCGGCGGTGAGAGCGATCTCTGTCGCCGGGCTGAGCCACAGCATGCTTTCCCGCTCCAGCGGGTACCGCTCCGCGCCGACCCGCGCCATGCCCGAGCCCGCGGCCACGTAGACCATCGCCTCCTGGGCCGCGATCGGAACCGGCGGCATGGCGGCCGCGGGGGCGAGCGTGAACAGGCGGCCCTGCATCTCCACCGGGGCGCCAAAGGCGGCCGAGCCCGCGCAGACCGTCTCGGTCCAGCCGGCTCCATGCCGGGTGGTCATCTCGCTGCGGTGGCGCACCACTGGCATCTCGGGCTCCTCGGTGAGCGGGCCTGGCGGCAGGCCGGGAGGAGGCATTCTAAGAACCGGGCGGCCAGGTGCCAAATTATTGATCTTGGAGGGTTTGCCCGCTGGGGGTGGCGGCGAGGTAGCGGCAGATGCTGGTTCGGGAGACGCCCGGTGCCCTGGCGATCTGGGCAGCGCTTTCGCCGCGGGTGCGGCGGGCCGGGACGGCGGCGAGCTTGTCTGCGTCCATGACGGTGGGCCGACCGCCGGTGCGGCCCTGGGCCCGGGCGGCGGGCAGGCCGGCCATGGTGCGCTCGTGGATGATGTCGCGCTCGAGATCGGCGAAGGCGGCCATCATGGAAGAAGAAACTTGCCCTCCCCGCTGGGGGTGTAGGTGCCGGCCAGCTTGCCGGTGAGGATGCGCAGGCCGATCCCGTGCAGGTCGTCGGCGATGATCAGGATGTTTTGACCTACCCGGAGTGGGAGGACGTGCTCACCCCGGAGGACCGGCGCGGCCTGACCCCCGCTGTTCTGGCTACACGTGCTCCCGTGCGGCGAGGTCAAGCTCAACATGAACAGCAGGCTCACCCTCGGCGGAAGCTGACCCGGTGCGGTTCGGGAGCGGCCGATTCCTTTTTGCGGCGGCCGGGGTCTACCTGGTGGAAGGCGCGGCCCGCCGGACGGGCCGGTCTCGATCACGTACGCCGAGAAGGAAGTCGATTGCCATGAGCATCCCCGCCACTATGCGCGCCCTGCAGCAGACCTCCCTCAACGGCCCGCAGGACATGCGCCTGATCACCGACGCGCCGGTGCCGAGCCCCGGCGAGGGCGAGGTCGTGATCCGCGTCACCGCCGCCGGCGTCAACTTCGCCGATATCTCGAAGGCCCACGGCACGTTCCTGGACGGCCCGCGGCCACCGTACCTGGCTGGTTTCGAGGCCGCCGGCGAGATCGTCGCGGTGGGCGAGGCGGTGACCGGCCCGCAGCCGGGGGCCCGCGTCGTCGGCGTCGGAAACGGCGCTTTCGCCGAGTACATGGTGCTGCCCGCGGCCGCGGCGATGCCAGTGCCCCCCGGCTGGACGGAGCAGCAGGCGCTGGGCCTGGTCGTGAACTGGCCCACCGCGCTGGCCGCACTCAAGCCTCTGGGCGGCATCACCGCAGGGCAGACCGTGCTGGTCCACGCCGCGGCGGGCGCGACCGGCCAGGCCGCGGTCACGATGGCCAAGCATTACGGTGCGACGGTCATCGCCACCGCCTCGCCGGGCAAGCACGAGACAGTGCTGGCATTGGGCGCCGACCACGTCCTGGACTCCCTCGGCGGCGACATCGCCGCCGAGGTGCTGCGGCTGACCGGCGGCGCCGGCGCCGATGTCGTGCTGGAGTCGGCGGGCGGCGCCACCTTCGACGCCAGCCTGGCCGCGGCCAAGCGGGTCACCGGCCGTGTCGTCGTCTACGGCGTGGCGGGCGGCGAAGCCTCGATCACCAACTGGGATCTGGTTTACAAGCACCAGGTCCACGTCATCGGCTTCAACGTCGGCGTGCTGATCCAGGCCGCACCGCAGATCTTCGGCGCGGTCATGGGTGAGCTGTCTGCGCTCATCGCCGCCGGCGTGTTGACCCCCGGCCGGCCCACCGCGTACGAACTGGCCGACGGCCCGAAAACGCTCGCGGAACTGGAAACCAGGGCCACCATCGGCAAACTGGCCCTGCTGCCCTGAGAAAACCCCTAGTACCGAGCCGGTGACGCCGCACACGGAGGTTTCCATGACAGGAGTTGAAACAGATGACCGCAACCGTGGACCCGGCCGCCAAGCAGATGGCGCGATTCGTCGTGATGTACGACACCCCCTTCGACGTCGACGCGTTCGAACGCCACTACAACGATGTCCACATCCCGTTGGCGAAACAGTATCCGGGACTGCGTCGTTACACGCGCAGTCATGAGCCGGCAGCCGTGATCGGCGAGCCGTGCTATATGGTCGTGATGCTGGACTGGGACGACATGGCTGCGCTGGAAGCCGCGCTCGGGTCCGAGATCGGCCAGCGCACCGCCGAGGATGCCACGGCGAACCTGGCCAGCTACGCGACCTTCCGCGGCATAATCCTGCAGCTCGACGAGGTCTGATCGCGGACGTCGCCTCTGCGAGAGGGTGCCCAATGACATCACATCTGCGGGCGGCACCGAATCAAGACCGGTTCACCGCCGAGACTCAGCGGTTCCGCCGGGAGCTGTTGGCGCACTGCTACCGCATGGTCGGCTCGGCGCACGACGCCGAGGACTTGGTGCAGGAGACCTATCTGCGGGCGTGGCGGTCCTACTCCGGATTCGAGGGCCGGGCGTCGATTCGGTCCTGGCTCTACAAGATCGCCACCAACGTCTGCCTGACGGCGTTGGAGCCGCGCCCGATCCGGGTGCTGCCCTCGGGTCTGACAGGCCCGTACGACGGACCCGACCGCCCGCCGAGTCTCGTTGCGCCGGGCGAGGTCTCGTGGCTGGAACCGCTGCCGGACGCATGGATCGCCCCGCCCGCCGACGATCCGGCCGCGGTGGTGGTCGAACGCGAGTCGCTGCGGCTGGCGCTCATCGCCAGCCTGCAGCACCTGCCCGCCCGCCAACGCGCGATCCTCATCCTGCGCGAAGTGCTGGCGTTCTCCGCGGCCGAGACCGCGGAGATCCTCGACACCACCACCGCGGCGGTCAAGAGCGGTCTGCAGCGCGCCCGTGCCCGGCTGGACGAATTGGAGCTGGAGCCCGCGGAACTGCTCGAACCGACTGACCAACGGGCACGCGCGCTGCTCGACGGCTACATCGCGGCTTTCGAGCGCTCCGACGCCGGCCTGCTGGTACAGGTGCTGCGCACGGACGCCACGCTGGAGGCGACGCCATTCCGCGACTGGCAGGCGGGCCGGGTGATGTGCATCCACGTGCTGGACGCGTACGTGCTGGGCACACCGGGCGATTGGCGGATGATCGCGACCACCGCCAACGGCCAACCCGCCGCCGTCGTGTACCACCGGGACGCGGACGGCGCGCTCCGAGCCGACGGCGCCGTGGTGCTGGCCCCCACCGCCACCGGCGTCTCCAGCGTGATCAAGTTCCACGATCCCGGGCTGGTCGCGACGTTCGGCTTCCCGGACGTGCTCGCGCACTGACCCCGCCAACGGGTACAGCCGGAGCCAGCCTGCTCGAACTCTAGGCGTTTCAAATCGGCGTCGGCACGGCCAGGCCGGCCATGGTGCGCTCGTAAGCGCCGGCGGATCTCGGTGCGATGCCGCTTAATCGTCCGCCGGACCAGTCGTAGCCCGCCAGATCCACCGGATCGGCCTTCACCGCCCGCGTCAGGAACTCCACCGCATCCCGATGCACCTCGCCGCAGCTGCGGGGGGAAACGCCCATACCGTCCGTAAAACCTCAGCAGCACTGCGAACGCGAGCCTGGTATCACCATGCTTGGCACCCACCAAGCCGAGCTCGTCATCACGCAGCGTCCGGTGCTCGATCAGCTCACCAAGGCTCAACGGAGCGGGGCGACTCACAGATGCTCATCATTTCGGACAACTCGTCCCAGCCGTCACATGATTACGAATTTGGAACCTGGCCGCACGGCTCTTACAAATCCCCGGGGAGGGGTCACATGGTGACGATCGGGCGGATGGCCTCGCGCCGTTCCAGCATGGTGTAGGCGGTCGCGACATCGCTGAGCGGGTACTGGTGGCTGGTGAGCGGATCGGTGCTGACGACCCCGGCGGCGAGCAGCGAGATCATCGCCGGGTAGGCACCCGGGCTTGACCGTACGCCGAGTACGTCGAGCTCGTCCAGAGTCACGGCGTCGACCGGGAGTTCCGCGGTCTGGCCGCCGGCCAGCCCGAGCAGCGCGACCTTCCCGCCGCGCCGGACCGACCGCAGCGCCTGCGCCACGACCGGCGGGCTGCCCGAACAGTCGAACACGCAGTCGGCGCCGCGACCGCCGGTGGCGGCCCGGATGGCCGCGACCGGGTCGGCGTGCTCGTAGTCCACGAGGTCGGTACTGCCGAGCTCACCCGCCGTGGCCAGCCGCTGGCCCCGGCCGACCATGATTACCTGGGTGGCCCCCGCCGCCCTCGCCACCTGCAGCATCAGCAGGCCGAGCAGCCCAGGCCCGAACACGGCGACGGCGGCGCCCGGCCCGAGTGCGGCTCTGCGCGCCGCGTGCACGGTCAGCGCGCCCTGGTTGACCAGCGCCGCGGCGGCGTTGCTGACCTGCGGGGGCACCTTATGCAGGGCAGTCGCAGGCCGCACGGCGTATTCGGCGAGCGCTCCTGGCGCGGTGTGGCCGTACAGCCGGAATCCTGGCTCCCTGACCCGCTCGCACAGGTTGTAGCGACCGCTCCGGCACATCGGGCACTCGCCGCAGCCGGTATGGTTTTCGGCCACAATCCGGTCGCCGACAGCCAGCCCGCTGCGCCCGGTTCCCGGCCCCAGCGCGGCCACCTCGCCGGACCATTCGTGACCGATGATGAACGGCAGCTCCGGCGGCCAGGTGCCCTTATAGGCGCCCTGCACGATCTTCAGGTCGGTACCGCAGATTCCGCACGCCCGGACCCGGCACAAGACCTCCCCCGGCCCGGCGACCGGGACAGGCACCTCTTCCAGCTCAAGCCGGCCGAACGTACGCAGGACGGCCGCCTGCATCAGCGCCGGGATGCCCGCGTCGCTCACCGGGCCGCCCCGGCCTCGGCGGCGGTCACGGTCCCGTCGCCAGTGGCGGAGTTCCCGGGAGCGGTGGCGGGGAACGCGGCCCAGATCTCCCGGGCGCGCCGCACGACGTGGTCGGCCACGGCCTCGGCGATCTCCTCGGCGCGGGCGCGCTCCGCCCGGGCCGGCTGGCCGTACCAGCCGGTCGGGGCGATGTCGCGGAAGTCGCTGAGCACCGGGTAGACGTCGGGGCGCCGGTACAGGCTGTGGGCGGCCTCGCCCGCCGGGTAATCGCTGGGCTCCGTGGCCTCGTCCAGGCGGACCAGGTCGGCGTCGTAGGCGAGCACCGCAGCCGTCTCCATCGCCCCGGCGTGGGTGAACTCCATCTCGCCCGGATACTGGCTGCTCGTGATCACGTGCGCTTCCGCGATCACGATCTGCACGCCGTGCTGCTGCTGGGCCGCGCTGGCCGCCAGCCGCAGGGTGGGCGAGTTGCCCTCGTGCCAGTTGACCACGACGATCCGCTCCGCCCCCGCCGACCGCAGGCCGGCGCAGATGTCGATGACGATCGCGGCCAGGGTGGCCGGAGCCAGGGTCAGCGAGCCGGGCCAGGGCAGGTGGTAGGGGGCGATCCCCACCGGGCCCAGGGACGCGACCACGGTGTCGAGCCGTTCGGCCACCCGCTCCGCGATGGACAGGGCGGCGTACGCATCGGTGCCGAGCGGCAGATGCCCGCCGTGCTGCTCGACACTGCCGGTCGCGACGACCGCGGTCCTGCTGCCCGCGAGCAGCCTGGCCGCGGCGGGCTGGGACAGGCGCTCCAGCTGACGCTCGGGGTGACGGGGCATGACGGTCTCAGCCTCCATATCCGGCAGCAGTGCCGTCCTCGACCGCCTCGCGGTGAGCACTGATCGGCGTCTGCCACACCTCAGTTACCACATCCACCAGTGCGGGCCCGGCACCGTCCGCAGCCGACCGGAGGGCCGCGGCCAGCTGCCCCGGCTCGGTCACCCGCTGGCCGCGCAGGCCGAAGGCCCGCGCCACGTCCGCGAACGCAACGTCACCGAAGTCCTCGTCCTCCCAGCCGCGGCCGAAGACGATGCGGCGGTACCAGCGGATCCATCCGAGGGAGCGGTTGTTCAGCACCACGATCGTGATCGGCAGCTTGTGCTCGACGATCGTGGCGAGCTCACCGACCGCGTACCCGAACGCCCCGTCCCCAGCCAGCACCACAGTCCGGCCGCCCGGCCGCGCTGTGGCCGCGCCGACGGCGGCGGGCAGCGCATACCCCAGGCCGGCCTGGCCGCGCGGGAACAGCACCCGGCGTCCCGGGGTGCGCTGCTCGAAGTACGCTCCAGCCCACCCGCTCGCCAGGCTGGCGTCGCACACCAGCAGGTCGTCAGGACGCAGCACGCGCTCCAGGTCGCCGAGCACCCGCTGCGGGGCAATAGGTACGCGGTCGCTCGCGCGCTCGGCGTCCCGCTTATCCCGCCAGGTGCCGGCCAGTGCCGCCAGCCGCTCCCGCCAGGCGGCCCGGTCTGGCTCCGGCTCCGCCGGTTCCGCGAGCGCGGCGGACAGCGCCAGCACCCCGGCCCGGGCGTCTCCGAGCATCCCCGCCTCCAGCGGGAACGCCCGGCCGAGCTCGGCCGGGTCAAGGTCGAGCTGGAGAACCGCCTGGTCGCTGCGGGGCAGCGACCAGTTCATGGTGGCGCCCCCGCTGGCCTTAGTTCCGACCAGCAGCACGACATCCGCCTCGGTCAGCGCCGCCGTGGCTGGGGCCGCCCCCATCGAGCCCGCGACGCCCACGCTCAGCGGATGATCTTCGGGGATCACGCCCTTGCCGGTCAGCGTGGTGCCGACCGCGGCCGACAACCGCTCGGCCAGCGCGGTAACCGCCACTCCGGCGCCGGAGTGCATGGCCCCGCCGCCCGCCAGCAGGTAGGGGCGGACCGCCCGGCGCAGTACCGCGGCGGCCGCCGCGGTGTCACCTGAGTCGGGCACCGGCCGGAAGGGCGGGAAGCTCCCGAACCGGGCCGGCCCGGCGGTGCCCGCGGGCCGCTCGGCGGGCCACGCCTTCTCGGCCGGGCCATCCAGCACATCCTGCGGCAGGAACAGCGCCACCGGCCCCGGGCGGCCCGTGGCGGCCATCCGGAAGGCCTGGGCTACCAGGGCCGGCATGGCGGCCGCGTCAGGCACCAGGGCCTGCCATTTGGTCACGGGGGCGAGCAGGCTGGCCTGGTCGAGCGCCTGCGAGGCCGCGCTCCGGTAGCGGTGCGGGGCCAACCGGGCCGGCAGGTCGCTGACGAGCGCGACCACCGGAACCGACGCGCCGAGCGCCTCACCGAGGCCCGACGGCAATTTGGCCGCGCCCGGTCCGACCGTCGCGTCGCAGACTCCCACCGACCCGGTCACCCGGGCGTAGGCGTCGGCGGCGTAGGCAGCCGTACGCTCGTCCCTGACCAGGACGTGCCGCAGGGCGGGCTCCCGGTCGAGGATCCCGTCGTACAGGGCGAGGGTCTGCCCGCCGGGCACGCCGAAGACGTGCCGGACCCCGTGCTCGGCCAGCAGCCAGGCCAGCAGCGCGCCGCCGTGCCGGGCCAGCGAGGCCGATGAGGAGGCGTCGGGCGGCCAGGGCTCACCGGTCACGGTGCCTCGCGGCTTCCCGGCGGCGTGAGGCCGGCCGCCCGGCTCCCCACCCAGACCCGCTGCTTCTGCACTGACCCTCCGGCTCCGGCAGTGATCGGCCTAGTGGTGCAACCGTTTGCGACCGCATTGTCGCCAGCGGCCAGGAAATTTGTCAAGAGGCAGGCGGCGTCCGGCCGCGCAGCCGCCGCCGTCAGCTTCGGGCGATGGGTGGCCCGCCCGCAGCCCGTCAGCCGGGCATGGCATTTACCGCCGGCCGGCCAGCCGCGGCGGGACAGATGGAAGCCAGACACTGGCGCACCCGGCGGTGCAAATGATTGCATACGATCCTCAGCCCCGGAGCGAGAGGATTCCCGTGCCTGACGACCAGGTCAGATCAGCCATCGCCAACTGGGGACCGCGATTCACCTCGCAGGGCGTGGATCCTGGCGACTTCACCCGGGTGACCAGCGGGCTGGAAAACTGGGCTGACTGGCTGGACGCGTGGTGCGCGAACGGTGATGTGCACGCCGGCCTGGCCCGCCAGGCGGAAGGCCTCGGCCGGCGGCGCACGGCCGGTGAGGCCTGGGGCCGCGCCGCGCTCAGCTATCACTTCGCCAAGTTCGTCTGGATGCTGGACGAGGCCAGGCACCGTGCCGCGGCCGACCGGGCGGTGGCCGCGATGGCCAACGCGCACCGGCTGCTGGATCCGGCCGCGGAGCGGCTGGAAATCGGGTTCGACGGCATCACCATGTACGGCAACCTGCGGCGCCCCCCGGGCGTGGATCGCCCTCCGCTGGTCCTGCTCATCGCGGGCCTGGACTCGACCAAGGAAGAGTTCTTCGCCGCGGAGAATGGCTTCCTGGCGCGCGGCATGGCCACTTTCTCTCTCGACGGGCCCGGGCAGGGCGAGACGGGGTACACCAGCACCATCCGCCCCGATTTCGAGGCACCGGTCGCCGCAGCTCTCGATGTGCTGGGCCGGCGGCCTGACCTCGACAGCCGCCGGGTGGGCATGCTGGGCGTCAGCCTGGGCGGTTACTTCGCCGCCCGGGCCGCCGCGTTCGAGTCCCGGATCCGGGCGCTGGTCATCTCCGGCGGGCCCTATGACTACGGGGCGCTCATCCGGAACCGGCCCGCGCACAGCCTCGCGACCTTTGCGCACAACAGCGGGACCAGCAGCCTGGAGGAGACGTACGCGTTCGCCGAGAAGCTGAGCCTGGCCGGCGTGCTGCACCGGCTGACTCAGCCAATGATCGTGGTCTTCGGCAAACTCGACCGGCTCGTCCCCTGGTCACAGGCGGTCCAGGTGGCCGACGAGGCACCCGGCGCCAGCCTGTGGATGTTCGACGAGGGCAACCACGTGTGCATGAACATGACCTACCGGTGGCGACCCCAGGCCGCCGACTGGCTGGCCGAGCGGCTGGCCGGCGTGGCCTAGTCCCCGCGGCCGGGGTGCCGCGGCACTGGCGGCCGGGCCCGTCGTGCCGCAGCCGGTGAAGCGGCCACGGCTGTTCGGTTACCCGGCCTACCGGTCGACCAGGCTCATGTCCGCGAAGCGGTCTCCGCTGGCCACGCCAGGCGGGAAGGCCTCGCTCAGCTCACGCACTTCAGCCTCGGCCAGCTCCAGGTCCGCCGCCGCCATGTTCTGCTCGAGGTGACTTAGCTTGCCGGTGCCAGGGATGGGAACGATGTCCTCGCCCTGGGCCATCAGCCACGCGATCGCCAGCTGCGCCGGCGTGCAGCCGTGCGCGGCGGCGATGTCGCGCAGCCGGGCCGCCACTGCCGCGTTGGCCCGCAGGTTGTCGCCCAGGAACCGCGGATGCTTCCGGCGGACGTCCTCCGGCGGAAGCTCACCGGGATCGGTGAAGCCGCCGGCCAGGAAGCCGCGGCCGATCGGGCCGTAGGCGACGAAGCCAATGCCCAGCTCGCGCACGGTCGGCAGGATCTCCCGCTCCGGATCACGCGACCACAGGCTGTACTCGGTCTGCAGCGCGGTGATCGGATGGGTCGCGTGCGCGCGGCGGATGGTGGCGGGCGCCGCCTCGGAGAGGCCGAGATAGCGCACCTTCCCCGCGCTGACCAGCTCGCCCATGGCGCCGACGGTCTCCTCGATCGGCACCTGCGGGTCCACCCGGTGCAGGTAGTACAAGTCGATGTAATCGACACCGAGCCGGGCGAGCGATGCGTCACAGGCCTGAGGCACGTAGCCCGGATCGCCGTTGACCCCGAGGAAGGATCCGTCGTCACGACGGATGTTGCCGAACTTGGTGCCGATGACGGCCTGCTCGCGGCGGCCGGCGAGCGCCTTGCCGAGCAGGCGTTCGTTAGTGAAGGGCCCGTAGGCGTCAGCGGTGTCGAAGAACGTGCAACCCAGTTCGAGCGCCCGGGCCAGCACCCGCAGCGATTCCGCCTCCTCCCTGCTTCCGTACATGCCGGCCATGGGCATGCAGCCCAGGCCGAGCGCGGACACCGCCAACCGGGCCGAGCCGATGTATCGCGTCTGCATGGTGCCCCTCCATCGTGGCCAGATCGTGCTGGTCAGCTCCGCTCAGCCGCCGGATCCTGGTAGCCGAGCCCGTCGTCCACCGGGCCGCTCTCGGGCTTGAGGACCAAACCAGAGTTAGCCGCCTGCAGTTCGAGCAGCACCGCGAAGTCCTCGTCCGTCCGTCCCCGTGCGACCGCCGACTGGACCTGCTCCCGCGCCGCAGCCGAGACAGGCATGGGCACCTCGAGTTCGCGCGCCGCGGCGAGCCCGAGATCGAAATCCTTTTGCAGAAGCACGGGAGTAAAGGTCGGAGTGAAGTCCAGGTGCACGAGGGCAGGACTCTTATAGCGCGTGAACATCGAGCCCATGACGCTGTTGTTGATGAAGTCGAGGAAGCCAGCCCGCGGCATGCCCGCCTTTTCAGCCAGCACGGTGATTTCCGCCAGGTTCTGCGCGACTACCCCGAGGAGCAAGTTGTGGCAGATCTTGGCCAGCCGGGCCAGCTCGCCCTCCCCCACGTAGCTCACGTGCCGTCCCAGCATCGCGATCAGGTGCTCCACTGCCTCGAAGGCATCGCGCGGCCCCGACACCACGATCGACAGCAGGCCTGCCTTCGCGACCTTGCCGTTGCCGCTGACCGGGGCGGCCAGGAAAGCCGTGCCGCGGTCACCAGCGGCCGCCCGTACCCGGCCGGACGCCGCCGCGGAGACCGTGGAGCAGTCGACCAGGATCTTGGGGACGCGCCCGGGGCCGGCGAACAGCCGGGACACGACCGACTCCAGCTCAGCTGATCCAGTCACCATGGTGAAGACCACGTCCCGGCCAGCGAGGTCAGACGGATCATCGACGAGTTCCGCCCCAGTCCGGGTGAGGGCCTCCGCCTTGCCCCGGGTCCGGTTCCACACCGCCAGGGGGACACCCGCCCGGGCTAGGCGCTCAGCCAGCGGCCTGCCCATCCGGCCGGTCCCGATCCAACCGACCGTCAAGCTGGTCGCCGCTGAGTCCGCCATCGTTCCCCACCTTGCCGCGAACCACGCTGAGGATCCTGCCAGCTACTAGCTGCAATCGATTGTTAATCAACCATAACAGAATGCCGGCTGATGTGGACGGCTGCGACGGCCGAGGATCAGCAACGGAGCACGGACGTGGGACGGCTCGTCCCCCCCGGGCTAGCACTGGGCGGAGGGCAGGTACGGGATGCTCAGGCGGACCGTGGTGCCGCGGCCGGGTGAGCTGGTCAGCTCGAGGCGGCCGCCGAGGAGCTCGGCCCGCTCCCGCATACCGGACAGCCCGAACCCGGTGGGTCCGCCCGGCGCGCCCGCCGCCGGGGCGTCGGCCATGTCGAAGCCGGTGCCGTCGTCGGTGACCTCCAGCACGGCCCGGTCCTTCTGCCGGTACAGCCGGACCCGGACCGACTGGGCATCGGCGTGCTTGGCCGCGTTCTGCAGCGCTTCCTGCGCGGTCCGGTAGACCGCGGTCTCCGCGTGCTCGGCCATGGCGAGCGCGGGCGCGTCCACCTGCACGTCCAGCGTGGGGAACCCGTGGCCCAGGCTCTCCAGGCTGGCGGCCAGGCCGAGGTCGTCCAGCACTGGCGGCCGCAGCCCGGCGATCGCCGACCGGGTCTCGTCCAGGGCGGCCCCGGCCAGTTCCTGGGCCCGGGCCACCTGCTCGGCGGCGACCCCGGGCGAGCCCGGGAGGGCGTCCGCCGCGGCCGACAGGTGGAAGAACAGGCTGACGATGCGCTGGCTGATGCCATCGTGGATCTCGCCGGCCATCCGGCGCCGCTCGTGTTCCTGCCATTCGACCATCCGCTCGGCGAACCGCTCCAGCGCCTCCTCCCGCTCGGCCAGCCGGCGGTGCAGCCGGGCGTTCTCAATCGCCCCGGCCACCAGGCCCGCCACCGTGCGGAGCAGTTCCACGTCGGCCGGAGTGAACTCGCGGCGCAGCCTGGTGTGCACGTTCAGCACGCCGACCAGGTGCCCCATGGGAGTGACCACCGGCACCGAGAGCATGGAGGTGAACTCCTCGCCGCGCAGCGCCGGGATGTAGCGGTACCGGGGGTCGGACGCCTTGTTGTCCACGATGACGGCGGGCTGGCCGTGGTCGGCCACCCAGCCGGCCACCCCCTCACCCAGGGCCAGCTCGATGGTCCCGACCATGGTGTCGAACGGCGGCGTCGCCCCGCGCAGCTGGAGCTTGCGGCCCTGCTCGTCGAGCAGGTGCACGAAGCACACGTCGGTCTCGGTGGTCTCGGTGACCAGCTGCGCGACGCCCTGCAGGATCCGGTCCAGGTCCAGGCCGGCCGAGATGGTCTTGACCACCTTGGACAGCAGCTGCGCTTCCCGCTCGGCGTCGGCGACCCCGAGCCGGTGCGGGCCGTCACCCTCGCCCAGGCCCGGGATCAATGGAAGACCCCCTCGCGCAGCGCGACCGCGACCGCGCCGGCCCGGTCGGACACCCCGAGCTTGCGGTAGATGCCCCGGGAGTGCGTCTTGACCGTCTCCTCGCTGACCACCAGCTTCATGGCCACGGCCCGGTTGGACAGCCCGGCGACCAGCAGCGACAGGACCTCGCTCTCCCGCTGGGTCAGGCCCAGGTGGGCGCCGGGCCAGAACTCGCCGCTGCGCAGCCGGGCCGCGGACAGCGCCACCCGGCCGGCCAGGCTGGGGTCGATGAGCACCTCGCCGTCGGAGATCCGGCGCAGGTAATCGACCAGCTCACCGCCGCGGATCCGCTTGAGCAGGAAGCCCGCCGCACCGACCCGGAGGGCCTGGTAGAGGTACTGCTCGTCGTCGTAGACGGTGAGGAAGACGACCTTGCAGCCGGGGGTGACCCGGAGGATCTCGGCGCAGAGGTCCAGGCCGCTGGCCCCGCGCAGCCGGACGTCGAGCAGCACCGCGTCCGGCTTGACCTCGCTGACCAGGCGCACCACCCGGCCAGGGTCGCTGGACTCGCCGACGATGTCGACCTGATCCCGGTAGGGCGCCAGCATGGCCTTCAGGCCGTCCAGGACCATCTGGTGATCATCGATGATCACCACGGTGATCGGCCCCGGTGCCTGGGGATCTGGTGCCGGGCCGTCCTGGGTCAGGTGGTCCATGCCCGGAAAGGTACCCAGATGGCGGTCACCTGCGCGCCTCGAGCAGGTGCCAGAGCAGCAGGAGCTGCGCGATGGCCAGCGGCTCACTGCGGTTTCCCGGGGCGAACTCCCCCAGCTTGTCCGGCAGCGCCGCGTCGGGCGCGAACGACAACTGCTCCCAGATGGCCTTCTCGACGATCCGGCTGTCCTCCCGCGGCGCGTGGCCGTGCACGTGCAGGGCGTCCACCGGGCGGCCGTCGCTGTCCCTGATCAGCTTGAGGTGCACGGTCCGGCGGTCGTCGTCGGTGAGCACATGGGACAGGTCCGGGTGCTGGATGGTCGGCCGGAGCAGGATCTCCGCGGACAGCTGGGCGCCGTCCGGAACCGAGTGCCCGGCGACCGGCGCGAACCGGACGGAGATGTCGGCCTGCTGGCGCTGCGGCCGGATGAACGCGGCCGACTCCGGCTCCCGCCGCTCCAGCTCGGCGAGCACCTGGTCGCGGGTGTAGCCGCGCTCCGCGCAGTCCCGCTTGAGCTTCCACTCCCGCCGGATGTCCTCGGCCGGGTCCAGGTACACCGCGATGTCGAAGCAGGCCCGGGACAGCTTGGTGTGCAGCGGCAGCAGGCCCTCGACGATGACGAACTCGCGCGGCTCGACCAGGACCGGCCGGACGAGCTGCCCGGTCGCATGGTCGTAGACCGGCTTGAGGATGGGCCGCCCGAGAGCGAGCAGCTGGAGGTGCTGCTCCAGCACGTCCATGTAGTTGCACTCGGGGTTGAGCACGGTGAACGGGACGCTGCGCCGCTCCACCCGGTCGTAACGGTGGTAGTCGTCCACGCACAGCGCCGTGGCCCGGTCCGCACCCAGCGCGTCGGCGATGCCCCGGGTCAGCGTGGTCTTGCCCGCGGCGCTGTCGCCCGCGATGGCCACCATGACCGGCCGGGATGGCTCCGGCACCGACTCGCTCCGGCGCAGCCGCATGAGCTTGTCGGGCATCAGGCTGATCACCTCCCCTATCGGGCCAGCACGGTCGGGCCAGCACGGTCGGGCCAGCACGGTCGGGCCAGCACAGTCGGGCCAGCACGGTCGGGCCAGCACAGTCGGGCCAGCACGGTCGGGCCAGCACCGCGGTTCCACTCCGGCCTGGACTTTTCACCCTAAGCGGGACCGCTCCGGCCTGCCTCCCCCCAGCCGGGGAGACTAGGGGGTAACTGCCGGCGGTAAGTCCCCCGCCCGGGCCACCCCCGCGGGGGAGGCGCCCGGCCGGGCCCCGGCCTACCGTCGGCGGATGGGATCACTGGCAGCGACGGCCTCGGCCCTGGTGGCACCCCCCAGGGGGATCCTCGCCACCGGGCCGGGTGGCGCGGTCATGTCCGGCCGGCTGGCCGCCGCCGGGATTCCGCCCACGGCGCGGAACCGGCGGGCCTTCCGGGAGTTGCTGGTCACCGCGCCCGGCCTGCGGGCCGGCATCACCGGGGTGACCCTGGACGCCGAGGGCGTGCACCAGCGGTCGCCCGGCGGGCCGTCCCTGCCGGAGGCGGCCGCGGCGGCCGGCCTGATGACCGGGGTCCGGGCGGACATGGCCCGGCACCCCCTGCCGGGCGCCCGCGGCGAGACCATCAGCGAGGGCCTGGACGGACTCCCCGCGCGGCTGGCGGGGTGGGCCCGGGCGGGGGCGGTATTCAGCATCTGGCGGGCGGTGCTGCGGATCGGGGCGGGCACCCCGTCGCCGGTGGCGGTCCGGGCCAACGCCCAGGCCCTGGGCCGCTACGCGGCCGCGTGCCAGGCGGCCGGGCTCGTCCCGGTGGTGGCGCCGCACCTGGACGGCAGCGGCCGGCACTCGGCGGCCCAGTGCGAGACGGTGATGTCGCTCGTGCTGCTGGCGGTGATGACCGAACTGCTGGACTACGAGGTGGACCCGGCGGCCGTGGTCCTCATGCCGACCATGACCGTGCCGGGACGGCAGTCCGGGCGCCAGGCCAGCGCCGGTGAGAGCGCCGAGGCAACAGTGCGGACCCTGGCCAGCGTTCCGCTCACGCTGGCCGGCGTGGCCTTCTCGGCCGGCAGCCAGCGCCCCGGGCGGGCCACCGAGATCCTGGCCGCGATGCAGGCCGTGCCGCACATCTGGCCGCTGACGTTCGCGTTCGGCCGGGCCCTGACCGGGCCGGCCCTCGCCGCCTGGGGCGGCCGGGCCAGCCGGTGGGAGGCGGGCCAGCGGGCGCTGGCGTACCGGGTCGCGATGAACGTCGCGGCCATGGAGGGCCGCTACCCTCCGGAACGGGATCTCGACGCCGCGTGACCGGGCGGCCGACGGTGAGCGGGCCGGCCGGATCGTTGCGGAGAACGAAGCCCAGCGCGGGCGGTGCGGAGCGGGCGGGCCGGCCTGCGGGAGCAATGCCCGCCCTGCTCAGACTGGCCTGCTCAGACCGGCGGGCTCAGACTGGCGGGCTCAGACGTTGAAGCCGAGCGCGCGGAGCTGCTCGCGGCCGTCGTCAGTGATCTTTTCCGGACCCCACGGCGGCAGCCAGACCCAGTTGATCCGGAAGTCCGTCACCAGCCCGTCGAGGGCCGACCGGGCCTGGTCCTCGATCACGTCAGTGAGCGGGCAGGCCGCGCTGGTCAGCGTCATGTCGATGGTCAGGGACTTGTCGTCTTCCAGGGTGACCCCGTAGATCAGCCCGAGGTCGACCACGTTCACCCCCAGCTCGGGGTCGACCACGTCACGGAGGGCCTCGACCAGGTCCTCGGTCTCCTCGGTGATCTCCAGCAGGGGACCGCTGGTGCCAGTGTCGTCTGTCATTTCTGCTCCTCCAGCGCTTGCGCGGTCGCGTCCTTCCAGGCCATCCAGCCGAGCAGGGCGCACTTGATCCGGGCTGGGTACTTCGCTACCCCGGCAAACGCCACGCCGTCGCCGAGGATTTCCTCGTCGGGCTCCAGCTGGCCCTTGGACTGCATGAGGCGGAGGAACTCCTCCGCCAGGCCCATCGCCTCCGGCACGGTCTTGCCGATGATCAGCTCGCTCATCACCGACGCGCTGGCCTGGCTGATGGAGCAGCCCAGGGCGTCGTAGGACACGTCGGCCACCACCGGCTCGCCGGTCGCGTCCTTGAGCGTGACCCGCAGCGTCACTTCGTCCCCGCACAGCGGGTTCACGTGATGCACCTCGGCGTCGTACGGCTCCCGCAGGCCCTTGTGGTGCGGGTGCCGGTAGTGGTCCAGGATGACTTCCTGGTACAGGGACTCCAGCCGCATCAGTCACCACCGAAGAAGCGCTGGGCCTGCCCGATCCCGTCGACCAGGGCGTCGACCTCGGCTCTCGTGTTGTACAGGTAGAACGAGGCCCGGGTGCTGGCCTGGATGCCGTACCGGCGGTGCAGCGGCCAGGCGCAGTGGTGCCCGGCCCGGACGGCCACGCCGTGCTCGTCGAGCACCTGGCTGATGTCGTGCGGGTGCACGTCCTCCAGCGTGAACGAGATCGCCGCGCCGCGGGTGGCCGGGTCCGCCGGGCCGAGGACCCGCAGGCCCGGCACGGTGCCCAGGGCGTCCAGCGCGTAGCCGATCAGGTCCCGCTCGTGCGCCCGGACCGCGTCCAGGCCCACATCGGTGAGGTAGTCGATGGCCGCGTCCAGCCCGGCCGCCTCGGCGATCGGCATGGTCCCGGCCTCGAACTTGTGCGGCGGCGGGGCGAACGTCGAGTGGTCCATCCAGACGCTCTCGATCATCTCGCCGCCGCCGAGGAACGGGGGCATCTCCTCGAGCAGCTCCCGGCGGCCCCAGAGCACCCCGATGCCGGTCGGGCCGCACATCTTGTGGCTGGTGAAGCCCAGGAAGTCGGCGCCCAGTCCCTGCACGTCGACCGGCATGTGCGGGACCGACTGGGCCGCGTCCACCAGGACCAGCGCGCCGGCCGCGTGGGCCCGGTCGGCGATCTCGCGGACCGGGTTGATGGTGCCGAGCACGTTGGACTGGTGGGCCAGGGCCACCAGCTTGGTCCGCTCCGTGATCAGGTCGCCGGCCTGGGCCAGGTCGAGCTGGCCGTCGTCGGTCACCCCGAACCAGCGCAGCGTGGCGCCGGTGCGCTCGCACAGCAGCTGCCACGGGACGATGTTGGAGTGGTGCTCCATCTCGGTGATGACGATCTCGTCCCCCGGACCGAGGCGGAACCGGCCGGAGCCCGACCCGCCGGACTGGCCCGCGGTGGCGTTGCCCATCGCGTAGGCCACCAGGTTGATGCCCTCGGAGATGTTCTTGGTGAACACCACCTCGGTCTCGTCCCGGGCGCCGATGAAGCCGGCGGCCTTGATCCGGGCTCCCTCGTACGCGGCGGTGGCCTCCTCGCCGAGCTGGTGGCTGGCCCGGTGGATGTTGGCGTTGTGCCGCTCGTAGAAGTCGTCCAGCCGCTCGATGACTTGGCGTGGCTTCTGCGACGTGTTGGCGCTGTCCAGGTAGACCAGCGGCTGCCCGTCCCGGACCTGCCGGTCCAGGATCGGGAAGTCCTTGCGGATCCGCGCCACGTCCAGGGTCATGCGGCAGCTCCCGCGGCGGCCTTGATCCACTTCTCGTAGCCTTCGGCCTCGAGGGTCTCGGCCAGCTCGGGGCCGCCCTCGTCCACGATCCGGCCGCCCACGAACACGTGCACGAAGTCCGGCTTCACGTAGCGCAGGATCCGGGTGTAGTGGGTGATCAGCAGGACGCCGTGCCCGGGCTGGGCGCCGAACCGGTTGACGCCCTCGGACACCACCCGCAGCGCGTCGATGTCCAGCCCGGAGTCGGTCTCGTCCAGGATCGCGAACTTGGGGTTGAGCAGCTCGAGCTGCAGGATCTCGTGCCGCTTCTTCTCCCCGCCGGAGAAGCCCTCGTTCAGGTTGCGCTCGGCGAACTGGGGCTCGATGGACAGGGCGGCCATGGCCTCGCGCATCTCCTTGAGGAACACGCGGAGCTTCGGCGCCTCGCCGCGCACGGCGGTGACCGCGGTGCGCAGGAAGTTGGACACGGTCACCCCGGGCACTTCCACCGGGTACTGCATGGCCAGGAACAGCCCGGCCCGGGCCCGCGCGTCGACGCTCATGGACAGCACGTCCTCGCCGTCCAGGGTCACGCTGCCCTGGGTGACCCGGTACTTGGGGTGCCCGGCGATCGCGTAAGCCAGCGTGGACTTGCCTGAGCCGTTCGGGCCCATGATGGCGTGGATCTCGCCGTCTTTCACGGTCAGGTCGACGCCGCGCAGGATCTCGCGGCTCTGATCGGCCGCGTCCACCACGCTGACGTACAGGTCGCGGATTTCCAGAGTGGCCATCGCTATCTCAATCTCCAGCTCGTGTGTGGTGTTTTCAGAGGCCGGGTGCGGCCGGGACGGCGACGTACACGTCGTCGCCCTCGACCTTCACCGGGTACGTCGGGACGGGCTTGGTGGCCGGGGGGCCGGTGGGCGCGCCGGTCCGCAGGTCGAAGCAGGAGCCATGCAGCCAGCACTCCACGGTGTGGTCGTAGACATCACCCTCGGACAGCGGCACTTCCTCATGGGAGCAGACGTCGCGCAGCGCGAACACTTCCCCGCCCACCCGGACCACGGCGACCGGGACGTCGCCGACCTCCACGCCGATGGCCCCCTGCTCGGGCAGGTCGGCCAGCGCGCAGACCCGGACGTAGGTGCCCGT
Organism: Actinomycetes bacterium; assembly: GCA_025964635.1. Lineage (GTDB taxonomy): Bacteria > Actinomycetota > Actinomycetes > Streptosporangiales > Streptosporangiaceae > RYN-230. The sequence continues at coordinate 19,174 of JAOPYP010000187.1, forward strand.
GGCCCGGGACGTTCCTGTCTCGCTCATGCCGGGGATCCCTGTGCTGGGGGACTCTGGGCTGGGCGACTCTGGGCTGGCGAGCCCTGCAGTCCGGGCAGCCTGGCCAGCTCGTTCTCGATCGCGGTGGTGATCCGCTCGCGCAGCTCGGGCACCTCGATCTTGGCGATCAGCTGGCCGAAGAAGCCCCGGATGACCAGGCGGCGCGCCTCGTCCAGCGGGATGCCCCGGGCCATCAGGTAGAACAGGTGCTGGTCTTCCAGCCGTCCGCTGGTGCTGGCGTGGCCCGCCCCGACCACCTCGCCGGTCAGGATCTCCAGGTTCGGTACGGAGTCGGCCCGGGCCCCCTCGGTGAGCAGGAGGTTCCGGTTCCGCTCGTAGGTGTCGGTAGCGACCGCCTCCGGCCGGATCAGCACGTCGCCGATCCACACCGAGTGCGCGCTGTCGCCCTGCAGGGCGCCCTTGTAGTCGACCCGGCTGCGGCAGTGCGGCTGGTTGTGGTCCACGAACAGGCGGTGTTCCAGGTGCTGCCCCGGGTCGGCGAAGTACAGGCCGAGCAGTTCCGCGGCCCCGCCCGGGCCCGAGTAGCTGACCGAGGGGGCCAGCCGGACCACCCCGCCGCCCAGGCTGACCACGGTGTGCTGGAACGTCGCGTCCCGGCCCACCCGCGCCTGGTGCTGGCTCAGGTGCACGGCATCGGCCGCCCAGTCCTGCACGCTCACCACCGACAGCGAGGCCCCGTCGCCCACCACGAACTCGACGTTGTCCGCGTAGGTCGCGGACCCCGCGTGATCGAGCACCACGACGGCCCGCGCATGCCGCCCCACTTCGATGAGCGTGTGCCCGAACGCGGCGCCCCCCGCGTCCTCGCCCCGCACCGACAGCACGGTCGGCCCGCTGACGTCGGTGTCGGGCGGCACGGTGATCACCGTGCCCTCGTCGAACGACGCGTACGCCCGCGCGCTGACCCGGTCGGCCGGCATGAAGGCGGTCCCGTAGCGGGTGTCCCCGCGGGCCAGGCGCTCAGCGGAGACCCCGGGTGCGGTGTCCGCCTCGACCGTCACCTTCCCGGCCTCCAGCGGCTGATCGCCGTGGAGACCGCGCAGGCGGCGGAGCGGCGTGAACCGCCACTCCTCCTCCCGCCCGGTCGGTACCGGGAAGTCAGCCAGGTCCGCCGAGTGGTGCTCGTGCAGCCTTGATACCGGGGCGGCGGACTCCACCGCCCCCTGAAGCCCTGCCATCAGCCGACCGCCCCCTCCATCTGGAGCTCGATCAGCCGGTTCAGCTCGAGCGCGTACTCCATCGGCAGTTCGCGGGCGATGGGCTCGATGAAGCCGCGGACGATGGTCGCCGCCGCCTCGTCTTCCGTCATCCCGCGGCTCATCAGGTAGAACAGCTGATCCTCGGAGATCTTGGAGACACTGGCCTCGTGGCCCATCTCGACGTCGTCCTCGCGGACGTCCACGTACGGGTAGGTGTCCGACCGGCTGACCGAGTCCACCAGCAGCGCGTCGCACTTGACGGTGGACCTGGAGTGCTCAGCGCCCTCCTGGACCTGGACCAGGCCACGGTAGGAGGTCCGGCCGCCGCCGCGGGCCACCGACTTTGACACGATGTTGGACGAGGTGTTCGGGGCGCAGTGGACCATCTTGGCCCCGGCGTCCTGGTGCTGGCCCTCGCCCGCGAACGCCACGGACAGGGTCTCGCCCCGGGCGTGCTCGCCCATCAGGTAGACGGCCGGGTACTTCATCGTGACCTTGGAGCCGAGGTTCCCGTCGATCCACTCCATGGTCGCCCCGGCGCTGGCCACGGCCCGCTTGGTGACCAGGTTGTAGACGTTGGCGGACCAGTTCTGGATCGTGGTGTAGCGGCAGCGGGCCCCGGCCTTGACGATGATCTCGACCACGGCGGAGTGCAGCGAGTCCGACTTGTAGATCGGCGCGGTGCAGCCCTCGACGTAGTGCACGTAGGCACCCTCGTCCACGATGATCAGCGTGCGCTCGAACTGGCCCATGTTCTCGGTGTTGATCCGGAAGTAGGCCTGCAGCGGGATCTCCACGTGCACGTTCTTGGGCACGTAGATGAAGCTGCCGCCGGACCACACGGCCGTGTTCAGCGCCGCGAACTTGTTGTCGCCCGGCGGGATGACCGTGGCGAAGTATTCCTGGAAGAGCTCCGGGTGCTCGCGCATGGCCGTGTCGGTGTCCTTGAAGATGACACCCTTCTCCTCCAGGTCCTCACGGATCTTGTGGTAAACCACCTCGGACTCGTACTGGGCCGCGACCCCGCCGATCAGCCGCTGCTTCTCGGCCTCGGGGATGCCCAGCTTGTCGTAGGTGTTCTTGATGTCCGCGGGCAGGTCGTCCCAGGTCGCCGCCTGCTTCTCGGTGGACCGGACGAAGTACTTGATGTTCTCGAAGTCGATGCCGGACAAGTCGGCGCCCCAGTTCGGCATGGGCTTGCGGTCGAACAGCTTCAGGCCCTTCAGCCGCAGGTCCAGCATCCACTCAGGCTCGTTCTTCTTGGCCGAGATGTCGCGGACGACCTCTTCGGACAGGCCTCGGCGGGCGCCCGTGCCGGCCACGTCCGAGTCAGCCCAGCCGAACTTGTATCGGTCGAGGCCCTCGAGTTCTGGGTGAGCGGTTGTGGTCATACGGAGATGCCTCCGGTTTGCGTGCGGTTATGGAGTGGTGCGGGTATTCAGGAGACCTGGTGCGGTGATGTGCGTGGTGCAGATCCCATCGCCGTGCGCGATGGTGGCCAGGCGCTGCACGGGAGTGCCGAGGAGCCGGGCGAAGGCTTCCGTCTCCGCCTCGCACAGCTGGGGGAACTCGGCGGCCACGTGCGCCACCGGGCAATGATGCTGGCAGAGCTGCTCGCCCCGCCCGGCGTCGGTGCCGGGACCAGGGCTGGTACCGGCGCCGGTGCTGGTGCCGGAGTCTGTTTTGGTGCCGGGGCCCGTGCTGGTGCCGGGATCCGTGCTGGTGCCGGGGCAGGGGGCACCGCTCGCCGAGGCCGCGTAGCCGTCCGCGGACAGCGCCTCGGCCAGGGCCGCGACCCGGTCGCGCTCGGCGGCACCCCGGACCACCGGGCCGTACCGCCGCTCAAGGTCAGCGACCTGACGGCGGGCGAACTCGGCGACCGCATCCGGGCCAGCCATCTCGGCCAGGAACCGCAGCGCGCTGGTGGCCAGGTCGTCGTAGGCGTGCTCGAACGCGCTCCGGCCGACGTCGGTGATCGCGAACAGCTTGGCCGGGCGGCCCCGTCCCCGGCTGGCCGGGCGCCGGGCGGTGCGGGTCTCGATCATCCCGTCGGCGAGCAGGTTGTCCAGGTGCCGCCGGACGGCGGCGGGCGTGAGGCTGAGCCTGGTGCTCAGGCCGGCCGCGGTGACCGGGCCGTTCTCCAGGATGAGCCGGGCGATCCTGGCCCGGGTGCCGCGCTCGGACCCGGGCTGGGCCGGCAGTGGCGGGTGGGCCTGGGCCGGGTGACCTGGGGCCGGGTGCGGGGGGGCCGGCTGGGCGGGGGCAGCATGGAGCGCGGCACCGTCCAGGGTGCCTGGTCCCGTACCGTCGAGTCCCACACTTTTCACAACATCATTGTGCCGTAAATGCTTCCGCGCCCGCAATCCACCCCCCCGGGGAGATCGCGGCCCGCCCGGAGCGGGGTACCGGGACGTGCGCCGGGACTGCGGAATCTCCGGCCCGCGGGCCGGGCGCCCGGCCCGCGAGGGACGGCACCGGTGCCAGCGCTCCGGCGGCCGCCCTGATTCCCGTCCGGAAGAACCCGGCTTGGTGAGGTAGGTCCGGGATTCACCGGAAAAACTACTCTCCCTGCCCGCTACGCAGGATCCGGACGGAATAGACGGGTTATGGCATAAATGCTGGTTTTATGGCATGCGGCGAATTCCCATAAGCGTTTATCCGCCACAGACGCCGGGTATTTGCTCACACGCTAAGGGTTATCCCAATAGCGCACCCGGGGGGGACTTCATGCGCGCTGTCCTGCGGGCCGTCGCAACGGCAGGCCTTACCGTGACCGCCCTGGCTTTCCCGGCTCTCGCATTCCCGGCCCTCCTTATCCCCGCAGCACCGGCGGTGGCCAGTTCATCTCCGGTGGATATCAGCCCGAGCCCTTCCGCGCCGGGTACCTCCACCACGTTCTCGGTCAACTGCAGTTCGCTGAGCGCCGGCGGGAATGCCACGTCCGCGACCCTGATCGGCACCACGCTGGGGCTGAGCGGGCACATCCCGATGCAGGCCAGCACCCACACCAACGAGTTCGTCACCACGGTGGTCCTGCCGGCGACCATCAGGCCGGGCACCTACCAGCCCGATATCGACTGCTCCAACGGCGTCACGGCCAGCGCCGCGTTCACCGTGAAGGCGGTGCCCGGTGTCGCCCCCGCCACCGGCGACGGCACCACCGCGACGGCTACCGATGGCCCGCTGACCGCGATCGGCCTGGCCCTGCTCGGCCTCGGGGCGGTGTCCGGCGCCCTGGTCCTCACCCGGCGCCGGTTCCGCAGCCGCGCCTGACCGGGAATCGGCCCGGCCAGCCGCGATGGTCATCCTGCGCAGGCTCTGTATCGCGCTGATCGTGGCCTCGATGGCGGCCGGCGTGGTGCTGGCCTTCGCGGGCAGCCACACGCCGCGGTGGGCGCCGCCCCCGTCCCCGCCGCGCTCGGAGGCGCTGCCCGCGGCGGCCCTCCCCTCGGCGCCTCTCCCCGC
>JAOPYP010000191.1 GCA_025964635.1 Actinomycetes bacterium
GCCCGGCAGCTCGGCGTCTCGGTCAAGACGGTCGGCCGCTGGGTGGGCGGCGAGACCGAGCCGCGGCTCCGGGATCTGCGCCGCATCCAGGAGCTGTTCGGCGAGCTCCCGTTCTCCTGACCTGATGACCGGCCTTCTCCTGACCGGCTTCCCCCCGGCGTCCCGGCGGGGCCGGACCGGATCATCGGCGGACGTCCGCACTCCCGGCGGGCGGGCCGGCCGGCCCGCCCACCCGGAAGCATGCCGGCTAGACAGGAGTGTCTCATCTCCGTAGCTGGACGTCCCCCCACATGTGTCCTACGGTGCTCCCATGGCCCTTCCTACGGGACGCTACCGGCTGGGCACTGAGAGCGGCCGGATCGTCCTGCGCACGTTTCGTGATGGCCTGGCGGCCACCGCCGGCCATGATCTGATCATCGAGTTGCCCCGCTGGTCCGGTGAGCTGGTCGTGGATGACGACAAGATCCCGGAGAGCCTCGTGGCCCGCATCGACGTCGGCGCGCTCGTCGTCCGGGAGGGCACCGGCGGCCTCAAGCCCCTGACCGACCGGGACCGCCGCGAGATAGCGACGACCGCGCGGCGCCAGCTGGCCTCCGACCAGCACCCGGAAGCGGTCTTCACCGCCAACCGGTTCGACATGTCTGGTGACAACGGGGTCATCGAGGGGAACCTCTCCATCCGGGGGGTGACACGGCCGCTCCGGCTCCAGGTGAGCCAGCCCGAACCAGGCAGCTACCGGGGGACCGGCACGCTGGTGCAGTCGGCCTACGGGATCAAGCCGTACACCGCGTTCTTCGGTGCGCTGAAGGTGCGGGACGCGGTCGATATCGAGGTAAATGCGGTCATTGCCGGGTCAGGAGACGACAGCGGATGACCCGGGCTCGTCCCGTGCCCTTGCGGAGCCGCGCCGGGGGGCAGTAAGCCAGAGGGGGTAACCCGGGGCCGCCGGTCCTGGGGGCAGAGAGCTCAGCGGAGATCACCGCGAGGAGATGAGCGCAGCGCCGTCGGCAGCGGTAGGGGACAACGAGGTCGCCAGGCTCTTCGAGCGCCGGGCGGCTTCCCTGGACGAGTTCGCCGGTCACGCGGGCACGGTGGCGGCCGCCTGCCACGCCATGGCCGTCCGCTTCCACCAGGGGGGCAAGCTGGTCGTCTTCGGCACCGGGGCGTCGAGCACGGATGCCCTGCACGTGGCCGTGGAGTTCGTGCACCCCGTGATCGTCGGCAAGCGCGCGCTGCCCGCCATCTCACTCACCGCGGACGCTGCCACGGTGACCGGCATCGCCGAGCGCGAGGGAATGGGCGCGATCTTCGCCCACCAGATCCGCCATCTCGCCGCCCCGGCGGACATCGCGCTGGGCCTGTCCGCCGACGGCAATTCCGAGAGCGTGCTGAACGGGCTGCTCACCGCGCACGGCATGGGCATGCTGACGATCGCGCTGGCCGGCGCGGGCGGCGGGGTGATCGGCGCCAGCCCGGCGGTGGACCACGTCCTGGTCACCACGGAATCCGACCCCCGGGTGGTCAAGGAGGCGCACGTGACCGCGTACCACGTGCTCTGGGAACTGGTGCACGTCTTCTTCGAGCAGCCCGGCGTGCTGGGCCCGGCGGTGGTCTCATGAAGCAGCCCGAGCCCGCCCCGCAGCCCGCAGCCGCGCCGCAGCCCGGCGCGGTGCAGCCGCCCGAATGCCACGACGAGGTCTGCATCACCTGCTCCGACACGGCGGTCGCGGTGACCATCGCCCGGCTGCTCCCGGACAGCCTGGCCGTCGTCGACACCGAGGCGGGCCAGGAAGAGGTCAGCGTGGCCCTGGTCAGCGCCGGGGTGGGCGACACCATCCTGGTGCACGCCGGCGAGGCCATCGCGGTGGTGCCCACATGACGAAGCGCAGCAGCGGCCCGGGCCGCACCCGTTCTGGCCGCACCGGTCCTAGCCGCACGGGCCAGGAGAGCGCGGCCGCGATGGAGTCGCTTTACCCGTTCCTGTACTCGGGCAGCACTCCCGACCTCGATGCGGTGCTGGCCGAGGTCCGGGCGTCCACCGTGGCCAAGGCCCGTGAAATCACCGAGCTGCGCCAGCTCATCGCCGCCCAGGACGCCACGCGGCTCGCCGCCTGCGCCACGGAGATGGCGGCCCGGTTCTCCGGCGGCGGGCGGCTGCTGGCCTTCGGCAATGGGGGCAGCGCCACGGACGCGCAGCAGCTGGCCACCCTGTTCCTCGACCCCGGCCCCGGGGAGCGGGCCCTGCCGGCCTACTGCCTGGCCAACGACACCGCGGTGGTCACCGCCCTGTGCAACGACGTCGGCGTCGAGGTGGTGTTCGCCCGCCAGATCGCCGCGTTCGGGCAGCCCCGGGACATCGCCATCGGCCTGTCCACGAGCGGCAACTCCGAGAACCTGCTCCGCGCCCTGGACGAGGCGGCCCGGCACGGCCTGCTGACCGTGGGCATCGCCGGCTACGACGGCGGGAAGATGGCCGAGCTGGACAGCCTGGACTACCTGTTCGTGGCGCCGTCATCCTCGGTGCACCGGATCCAGGAGGCCCAGACCACCGTGTACCACACGCTGTGGCAGCTGACCGTGGCGTCGCTCGCCGGGATCCGGTGACGGGTATGAGCGAACCCACGGGACGCACGCTCGTCGCCTGCCTGGGCAACATCTTCCTCAGCGATGACGGCTTCGGGGTCGAGGTGGCCCGGCGGCTGGCCCGCCAGCCGCTCCCCGGAGGGGTGCGGGTCACCGACTACGGCATCCGGGGCATGCACCTGGCCTACGACCTGGCCGAGGGGTTCGACACGACGATCCTGGTCGACACCGCGCAGCGCGGTGACGCCCCCGGCACCGTCTACCTGATCGAGCCCGAGCCGCAACCTGGCCAGGGCGACGCCGCCTCGATGACCCTGTTCAACGCGCACGGCATGCAGCCAGACCTCGTGCTCAGCCTGGCTGGCTCGCTCGGCGGGGACGCCGGGCGGGTACTGGTGGTGGGCTGCGAGCCCGCCACCCTGGAGGAGGGGATCGGGCTGAGCGCCCCGGTCACGGCCGCGGTGGACGAGGCCGTGCAGATGGTTACCAGGCTGGTCACCGCCGGCCAGCAAACCGGAAACAAGAGGTGATCGCATGTGCCTTGGCATCCCAGGCGAGGTGATCGAGTTCCTGCCGGATCAGCCCGACCTGGCCAGGGTCGACGTCAGCGGGGTCCGGCGGGTGATCAATGTCGGCCTGCTCTCGGACGACCTGCCCAAGCCCGGCGAATGGGTGCTCATTCACGTGGGCTTCGCCCTGTCCAAGATCGACGAGGCTGAGGCCGCGGCCGCGCTGCAGTTCCTGGAGGGCATCGGCCAGGCCTACGCGGACGAGATGGAAGCCCTCCAGGCATCCCAGATCGAGTAAAGGGGGCAGTGATGCGGTTCGTTGACGAATTCCGCTCTGCGGACAAGGCGCACGCCCTGGCCGCGAAGATCGCCGGGCTGTGTGAGCCCGGACGGCAGTACAAGCTGATGGAGGTGTGCGGAGGGCACACGCACACCATCTACAAGCACGGCCTCGAGGATTACCTGCCCGAGCAGATCACGCTGGTGCACGGTCCCGGCTGCCCGGTCTGCGTCATTCCCATGGGCCGGGTGGACGACGCCATCGCGCTGGCGTCCCACCCGGACACCATCATGACCTCGTTCGGGGACATGATGCGGGTCCCGGGCAGCCAGGGCTCGTTCTTCGACGCCAAGGCGCAGGGCACCGACATCCGCATGGTGTACTCACCGCTGGACTCGCTGAAGATCGCCCGGCAGAACCCGGACAAGCGCGTGGTGTTCATGGCCATCGGGTTCGAGACCACCACCCCGTCCACCGCGATGACCGTGCTCCGCGCGGCCGCCGAGAAGCTGGACAACTTCTCCATCTTCTGCAACCACGTGACGATCATCCCGGCCATGAAGGCCATCCTGGACTCGCCCGACCTGCGCCTGGACGGGTTCATCGGCCCGGGTCATGTGTCCACGGTGATCGGCTGCCGCCCATATGAGTTCGTCGCCCGGGACTACGGCAAACCGGTCGTGGTGGCCGGGTTCGAGCCGCTGGACATCCTGCAGTCCATCTACATGCTGATGGTCCAGCTGTCCGAGGGCCGCAGCGAGGTGGAGAACCAGTACACGCGGGTGGTGCCCTGGGACGGCAACCTGGCCGCGCTGACCGCCATCAACCAGGTCCTGGAGCTGCGCCCGTACTTCGAGTGGCGCGGGCTGGGCTTCATCTCGCACTCGGCGATGCGGGTCCGCCCCGAGTACGCCAAATTCGACGCGGAACTGCTCTTCGAGGTACCCGGGGTCCGGGTCGCCGACCCGAAGGCCTGCCAGTGCGGTGAGGTGCTCAAGGGCGTGCTGAAGCCCTGGGAGTGCAAGGTGTTCGGCACCGCATGCACGCCGGAGACCCCGATCGGGACCTGCATGGTCTCCCCCGAGGGCGCCTGCGCCGCGTACTACAACTTCGGCCGGATGAACCGCCGCCGGGTTGTGGAAGTGAGCATCTCATGACCGACACGGGCACGGGCACCGGCACCGGCCGGGGCACCTGGGTCGACCAGGCCCTGCGCGAGCACGAGGAGCACGCCGCGCCGGAGCATGCCGGCCCGCAGCCGGCCGCGGCCTCCGACCGCGAGCAGCAGGTCCTCGACCGCATCGACAAGGCCCGGCGCCGCCGGCCGAAGGTCCGCGAGGAGCGGATCACCATGTCCCACGGGGCCGGCGGCAAGGCCACGCGGACCCTGGTCGAGGCGGTCTTCCTGGACGCGTTCAGCAACCCGCTGCTCGACCCCCTGGAAGACTCCGCCCAGCTCCACGTGAACGGCGGCCGGGTCGCTCTGACCACCGACTCCTACGTGGTGTCGCCGCTGTTCTTTCCCGGCGGCGACATCGGCGACCTCGCGGTCAACGGGACCGTCAACGACCTGGCGGTGTCCGGCGCGACCCCGCTCTACCTGTCCGCCGGGTTCATCCTGGAGGAGGGCTTCCCGGTCACCGACCTGATCGAGATCGTGACCTCGATGAAGGCCGCGGCCCAGGTCGCGGGGGTGCAGGTGGTCACCGGGGACACCAAGGTGGTGCAGCGGGGCAAGGCCGACGGGTGCTACATCAACACCGCCGGCGTGGGCGTGATCGAGCACGACATGTCCCTGGGCGTGGCGAACGCCCAGCCCGGCGACGCGGTGATCGTGTCCGGCCCGATCGGCGACCACGGCGTGACCATCATGCTGGCCCGCGGCGAGCTGGACATCGAGGCCGACATCACCTCCGACACCGCGGCGCTCAACGGGCTGATCGCGGACCTGCTGGCCGCCACCCCGGGGGTCCGCGCGCTGCGCGACGCCACCCGGGGCGGGGTGGCGACCATCCTGAACGAGGTGGCCACGGCGGCCCAGGTCGGGGTGCTCGTCAACGAGGACGCGATCCCGGTACGCACAGTGGTGCGCGGTGCCTCCGAACTGCTCGGCATCGATCCCATGTACGTGGCGTGCGAGGGCCGGATGGTCGTCGTGGTGGACGGCGGCGAGGCGGACAAGGCCCTGGCCGCGCTGCGTTCCCACCCACTCGGCGCCGACGCGGCGATCATCGGCTCGATCACCGCGGAGCCGCCGGGCATGGTCCTGCTGAAGACCGCGTTCGGCGGATCCCGGATCGTGGACCTGCTGGTCGGCGACCCACTGCCGCGGATCTGCTGACGGGCGGCCACCCGTGCACGAACTGGCCATCACCGAGAGTGTGGTGCAGGCGGTGACCGAGCGGCTCCCCGGCAGGCCCATCGCCTGCGTGCACCTGGAGATCGGCGCCATGTCCGGGGTGGTCGCGGACTCCGTGCGGTTCTGCTTCGACATGGTGACCGAGGGCACCACGCTGGAAGGGGCAAAGCTGGACATCAGCCAGCCCGCGGCCCGGTGCCGGTGCCGTGACTGCGGCGCCGAGTTCGAGCCGGAGGGGGCGATCGCGCTGTGCGACTGCGGCAGCGCCGACGTGGCCGTCCTGGCCGGCCAGGAACTGCGGATCACGTCCGTGGAGGTGGTGTGACATGTGCACAACCTGCGGCTGCGGCGTCGCCGGCGTCCGGGTGTTCGGGCCGGGCCAGCTCGGCCCGGCCGGCCACGACCACGGAGCCGATCACGGGAACGGGCACGATCACGGGCGCGGGCACGGCGACGGGCACGGGCACGACCACTCCCCGGAAGACCGGACGGTCCAGATCCAGCAGAACATCCTGGCCAAGAACGACCGCCTGGCCGAGGACAACCGCGCCTGGCTCGCCGGCCGCGGCATCCTGGCCGTCAACCTGATGAGCTCCCCGGGAGCCGGCAAGACGACGCTGCTGGAGCGCACCGCCCGCGAGGCCGGCACCCAGCTGGGCCTGACCGTGATCGAGGGGGACCAGGAGACCACGCTGGACGCGTCCCGCATCGAGGCGGCCGGCTGCGCGGTCGCCCAGATCAACACGGGGGCCGGCTGCCACCTGGACGCCAGCATGGTGGCCCGCGGGCTGCACGCACTGGACCCGCGACCCGGATCGGTGCTGGTCATCGAGAACGTCGGGAACCTGGTCTGCCCGGCCCTGTTCGACCTGGGCGAGGCGGCCCGGGTGGTGCTGTCCTCGGTCACCGAGGGTGCCGACAAGCCGATCAAGTACCCGCAGATGTTCCGCGGCGCGGACCTGGTCCTGCTGACCAAGGTCGACCTGCTGCCGTACGTGGCCTTCGACACCGAGCGGCACGCCAGCGACCTGAAACTGATCAGCCCGGGCGCGCAGATCCTGCCCATCTCATCCACCACGGGCGAGGGACTGCCCGCCTGGTACGGCTGGCTCGCCGAGCGCGCCAGCTAGCGCCTCCCGCGCCGCACCCCGCGCGGTCACGCGATGGCCGGCCCCCGCTGGCTGGCCTCACGCCCACAAGCCAATTTCCGCAACGAAGACCGCTCTCGCACCAGTCCTTCCTCAGTTCATTTAATGAGTAAATTCGCTGCAAATTGACGGTGTGCAATTGCTGGTGACGTTCCGGGGTCAGACGGGTTTCCAGTCGAGCCGGAACCACACGGCCGTCCCGCGGGTGGAACCATCGCGGTACGTGTGGTGGCCCCACCAGGCCGCCAGCGTCTGGACGGCGAGCAGCCCGTGCCCGGATTCCGCCAGCCTCCCGGGCGGCCCCGCGGCCGGCGCGG
>JAOPYP010000263.1 GCA_025964635.1 Actinomycetes bacterium
GCCGTTCCGGCTGGCTTCCGCCTCGCGGGCCAGGAAGCGCAGCCGGGCGGCCCGCGCATCCCAGGCGTAAATCACGCAGCTGCCGGCGATGAGATCGTGCAGAGCGCGGTGCTCGCGCTGCACAAGGATGCCCAGGAAGCCCAGGCCCAGGCAGAGGAAGCTGAGTGGGAACACGAGCGAACGCACCACTCCCCGCCACGGGTCAAGAGCCGCGCCATCAGCGCGTACCACCCGCATGCCGAGTACGGCCATGCCGAAAGTCCGGCCACTGGCCGCCCACGAATAGCCAAAGTAAAAGAACTCCCACGCCGCGAAAATGATGGCGACGGCGATATTGGCCCGGGTCCAGTGCACCGAATGGCCGGTCACGACCTGAACTACCAGTGATGCGGCCGCGAGCCCCAGCGCGAACAGGCCCGCACTGACGGCGGCGTCGATGATGTAGGCCGCGAACCGGGAAACCGAGCCCGCATAGTTCCCCTGCGAAGTCACCGTGTCCTGACCATGGCGGGCGGTGCTCACGGCCGAGCCTGGCCGGGCAGCAAGGGTGGCCGGGCATGGCCAGCCGGCGAGGCCGGGGCCACGGGTGATGCGGGTCCACGGCCCTTGCGCCGGAGAGCACGCTGCGTCCAGCGGTCGATGAACTGGTCCATTCCCACCGCCTGGCTGCGGGCCGAGTCCAGCGCCTCAGCCGCCACCCCGCCCGATGACCGGGCGATCACGGCGCCGAGATCCGTCTGCTCCACCAGCCCGTCTATGTCGAGGCGCTGCACCAGATCATTGACGTCGACCCGGGCCAGCAGGGCGTCCACGTCGGTCCGGGCCAGCAGGGCATCGACGTCCACCCTGCTGAGCAGGGCATTCACATCCACATGATCCAGGAGGGCATTCAGGTCGAGCCGGAGCGCCAGTGCGTTCACGTCCAGGACCTCGAGCACCAGCTCGACCACGCGTTCCGCGACGCGCTGGGCCAGCGCCTCGGCCGGGTCAGTCAGGCGCTTGCCAGCGATGCGTAGTCGATCGCGCGGGTCCACGACTCTGAGTATCAGCCAGGCCAGCAGCATGAAAAATCATCCACGGCGGGTGACTCGCGGGGCAGGCCGCGGCGATCGGTTGCGGCCGGAGCCCGCTGGTCAGCCACCGGCCAGACCGTAGATGCCGTTGCCGATCATGATGGCGCCCCCCACGATCAGCACGGTGACGAGAATTTTGTTCCCGTTCGCTCGCAGCCCGCTGTTGAACGCCGTCAGGCGGCGTGTTGTCACGCCGGGTGCGACCAGGTGCAGCAGCAGGGGCAGCCACACGAACGCCGCGTTGATGATCACGACGAGGATGATGGCCACCGTGGTGGATTCGACGCCCGCGTTGGCGGTGGCGATCACCTGGAGAGCAGCGATGAAGGTAATGCCCGGCGCGAACAGCAGCAGGCCGACGGCGAATGCGCTGGCCGGGGCGGGATTGGCGATCATCCTCGACACGAGCCCCTGCTTCTCGTTCTCAGCATCGGGCAGCTTGGGCTTGCGCCGGGCCAGCACGGCGCCCGCCGCAAGCAGCAGCACGCCGAGCCCGAGGCGCAGGCCGTAGCGGGGGGTGTGTGCACTGCGATGGCTCAGGCCGGTGTTCCGCAGAATCGCGATCACTACGAGGCCCATGACCAGGCTCATGACGATCGCGCCGGCCAGGTAGAGGGTTCCCACCAGCCGCGGCCGGGCGGACCCGAGGTAGACGGCAGCCACCAGGAGTGCGGTTGGGGATATCGCGGCCAGCAGCGCGAGTCCGGCCGCCTGCAGGATCACTGGGTCCGCCTACCGTCGCCGGGAAGTCAGCACGTGCCTCCGTGGGTCCGGCCCCGCCGATCTCATGGGTGGGCCGCTGCCGCTGGCTGAGCGGGCGGCCTGCTGCCGATGAGCTCGATCAGCCCGAGAACGACCAGCAGCAGGACGGCGATCACCACGACGACGACGGCCGTGGGCCGGCCCCAGAACACGAAGAGCAGTGCCGCCAGGGCCACGGCCGAGATGCGGAGCCCCTTGCGGTGCGCGTAGGTCCATGTCCCGACGGGGCCGGTCCGTACACCCGCATGCTCGCCGCTCTGCCGCACCCAGCCGAGGCCCGACGCGAAGGCGTTCCGGGTCCGGACCGCGCTCACCGAGGGGCCGGTCAGGAACGCGCCAGCGGCGATGACCAGGCCCGCGACCAGGATCGTGCGCAGCCCTTCCCTGATGAACCGGACGAGGGTGTCGAACAGGGTGGCGGCCGCGTTAGCGGGCAGCACGTTGTTCGGCACGCTGCTGAGGTAGATACTGCGGAAGACCAGCAGCCCGGCGCCGAGCACCAGCATCGATGCCGCCAGGCCGAGACCCGCCCCGATCAGCGCGCGCCGGTGGCCGCGCGCTACATACACGCCGATGGCCATGAGCAGCACGGCCACGATCGGCAGCACGATCTTGAGATCGTTGATGAGCCGGTATCCGGACTGCGCTTTGACCAGGTACTTGGCTGAGAACAGGCTCAGCGTCGGGTTGATGGCGGGCACTTTGCTGACGAGGGTGAAGCCGCGCTTGACCAGGTCCTGCTTGACGAGGTTGATGAACGGGCCGAGGCTGAGCACGACCTGCCCGTTGCTGACGCTGACCGAACTGCCGCCCTGCCCGGAGAGCGCCTTGACCAGTTGCTGGTGGACAGCGGTGTTGGCCTGGACCCAGACATGAGCGAACTGCGGGCTCGTCACTATCTTGTGCACCTGGCCGTGAATGAATCCGGTCACCGCGCTGCTGATCGACGGGCCGAAAGTCTGGAGCAGCGTCCCGACGCGTGGCAGTCCATGGCTGGTCAGCTGGGCGGCGGCCTGATTGGCATAGGCGGTCACGTTGAGGTGGGTGGTGATCTCGGCCGTGATCTTGTCAGTGAGCGCATTCTGGACGGCCGGATCGTGGACGAGCGGCTCCACGTTGGCGACGTAACGGCTGGTATCCGAGACCTGGTTGGCGGCCCAGACCCCGAGCAGCGAGAGCGGGGCGAGCAGGCAGCCAAGCACGATCAGGACTGTGGCCACCGGAGCCCGCCAGCCGAGGTGCCGCCGGCGCGGCGGTGTGCCGTGCCCGCTTGCCTGGGCGCGCAGACGTTGGAGTTCGGCGCGTTCGTCCGCGCTGAGGCCTGAGCCTGCATCGGCAGGCCCCGCCGCCGCGCGACCTGTGTCAGACATCAGTACCCCCTGGCTGATCGCTCCGGTGCTCCGCCGCCGACGGCGGTCACCGCCGGCTCATCGCTCCGTCCGCTCACGGTCTCCCGCGCGGGTCCTCGCCCGCCTCCCCCCGCACGGGGGAGGCAGATCGCCACTTTCTGCAGGCGTGACCCGGCGCAGACGGTGGACACCGGACCTTTTCGGCTGTGAAACACCATGCGATAGTTGGTCATAGGACTCGAGTTGCTGCTCCGGACCCAGGCAGCGGAGGGAACTGCTACCCGGGGGATGCCCTATGGGCCAGGTGGGCGTGCGCGGAGTGACTGACGCTCCTGCTGTGGAGGACCTGAGCGTCGTTCCCCTGTACCCCGGGCCATGGCCGCCGCCGCCGGGACGCAGCCGCCGATGATCCTCAACCCGCCGCTCGAAACGAAGCTCCATGCCCCACGGGTACGGAAGGAATGGATTGAGCGCGGGGACCTGGTCGACTACCTCGCCGCGGTTCCCTCCATGCTGGTGCTGGTCAACGCCCCCGCGGGCTTCGGCAAGACCACTCTGGTGGCGCAATGGGCCTCGAGCCGCGCTGCAGACCGCCCGTTCGCCTGGATCTCACTCGAGCCCGATGACAACGATCCTGGCCGGTTGTGGTGGCATGTCGCCAGCGCACTGCAACGCTCCTGCCCCGGGTTAAACGCTGCGGAGGTCATCGCTGCGTTCCGCGCCCAGATCCCGGATTTCGCCGGGACGGTGCTCCCTCTGCTGCTCAACGAGCTGGCCAGGCTGCCGGAACCGGTCGTCCTGGTGCTGGATGACTATCACGTGATCAAGGACCGCGACTGCCAGGATCAGGTCGCCTTCGCGGTGCAGCACCTGCCGCCGACCGTTCAGCTGGTGCTGATCACGCGGGCGGACCCGGCCCTGCCGCTGGCCCGCCTGCGGGCGACCGGGGACATGGCCGAGATCCGGGCCGAGGAGCTGCGTTTCGGATCCCACGAGGTGGCTGGGCTCATCACCGCGGTCGCCGGCGTCCAGCTCAGCCGGGACGATCTGGCTGATCTGGTCGACCGGACCGAGGGCTGGCCCGCCGGGGTCTATCTCGCGGCTCTCTCGCTGTGCGGGCACCCCTCTCCGAGTGCCTTCATCCGCCAGTTCACCGGTGACAGCCGGTTCATCGTCGACTTCCTGGTTGAGGAGGTACTAGGCCGGCAGCCAGCCGAAGTCCGCCAGTTCCTCGCCCGGACCTCAATTCTCAGCCGTTTCTGCGCCCCGCTCTGCGAGGCCGTTGACGGGTCGGCTGGCGCCGGGGCCATCCTCGACCTTCTCGAGCGGGAAAACCTGTTCGTGGTGCCGCTTGATGACACCCGCCAGTGGTTCCGCTACCACCATCTTTTCGCCCAGGTGCTCCGCAGCGAGCTGGCCCGCGCTGAGCCGGACATCGTGCCCGCGCTGCATGAGCGCGCGAGCGCCTGGTTTCTGCGGTCCGGCCTGGCCGATGAGGCGATCAGTCATGCTCACGCCGCCCGCGATGTGGCCGGCGTCGTCAACCTCATCGCCTGGCACTGGTACGCCTACACTGCGGCCGGCCAGGTGCCGGCGGTTCGCCGCTGGCTGAGCGCCCTCGGTGACGAGATGATCAGTGCCGACCCCGTGGCGGCGCACTGCGCGGCCTGGACGGCCGCGCTGTCCGGAGACCGGGAATCGGTGCGGCGCTGGCTGCCCATCGTCAAGACGGCCGGGCACGATGGGCCCCTGCCGGACGGTTTCCGCTCGCTGCAGTCGTCGGCGGCGCTGCTGGAGGCCACCTTCGGGTTCGACGGTCTCGGGCCCATGCGCGATGCGGCGGTCGAGGCCGTCAGGCTGGAGCCGGTCCCGGATTCGCCGTGGCATGCGCTGGCCCGGGCGGCGTACGCGACCGCCCTGTACTGGTGCGGTGACCGGGCCGCTGCCGCTGCGCAAGCGCAGCTGGCCCTGTCCAGCCCGTCGTCGATCGGGCTTGTCCGCATGCTGGCCTACGCCACCTGGTCACTGGCGGAAGCCGACGAAGGGCATCCCGACCACGCCGGGAGACTCGCTCATTCGGCGCGCGAAATCGTGGCCGACCTGGGCCCCGGGTTCGGCGACGCACCGCAGAGCTCCCTGGCCTATACGGCCAGTGGCGCGGTTGCCGCCCAGCGCGGGCGGCTCACGGAGGCGCGCCGGGAGTTCGAGCGCGCGCTCGAAATTCGCCGCAGGCAGCCCGGGATCAGCCCGTGGGCCACGGTGGAAATCCTGCTCAGGCTCGCGCCAGTGCTGCTCGAGACCGGCGACCAGACCGCGGCGGCCGGTCTCCTCGCCGAGGCCAGGCAGGTGCTGAGTGCGCTGCCGGACGGCGCTGACGCTCAGCTCGCCCGGCTGGACCTTATCGAACGCCAGCTCCCCGGGCACCTGCCCAGCGTGACGCCGGGCCGGCCGCTCACCGAGCGTGAGGAGACTGTGCTGCGGATGCTGGGCGGAACGATGTCGCTGCGCGAGATCGGCCGGGAGCTCTACGTCTCGCCGAACACGGTCAAGACCCACATCCGCGCTATCTACCGGAAGCTCGGCGTATCCTCCCGCGGCGACGCCATCGCCGCGGGCCGGGATGTCGACATCACGTAGCGACCGGGCCAGGCGTTACAGGTGATTGAACCCGGCTGATTCCTCCTTCGACATCGGCACCGTGACCGGATGTTTCCCGAAGTGGGCCGCGGCCTTCCGGAAATCCTCCAGGAGCAGGGAGGCCAGGTCCTGGCTCACGCCCAGGCGGACCAGGATGCGCTGCACGGG
>JAOPYP010000271.1 GCA_025964635.1 Actinomycetes bacterium
GCCGAGGCGATCGCGAAGCGCAGCCGGGCGCCCATGCCGGTGGAGTAGGCCTTCATCGGCAGGTTGATGAAGTCACCGACCCCGGAGAACTCCACGACCCGCGGCTTGGCCTCCTTGGTCTCCTGGGTGGTCATGCCCATGGCCAGGCAGCCCAGGACCACGTTCCGCTCGCCGGTGAGGTCCTCGAGCAGCGCCGCGTTCACCCCGAGCAGCGCCCCGTGCCCGTCGGTGTACACCGCGCCCTGCTCGGCGGGCAGCAGTCCGGCGATGGCGCGCAGCAGCGTCGACTTGCCCGAGCCGTTGCGCCCGATGACGCCGACCGCGTCGCCCCGGTAGGCCACGAAGGAGATGCCGCGGATCGCATGTACCTCGCGGATGGACGGCCGCCGCTGGCGCTTGATCAGCCGGAGCAGCGCGGTCGCACCCGTGCCCTTGTCGCGGCCTGCGCCGTACACCCGGTAGACGACGTGCAGGTCATCCACCACCACCATGGGGCGTTCAGCCACGGCCGTACCTCGCTTCCGCGCGCCAGAAGAACAGGAAGCCGACGACGATGGTCACCAGCGCCCAGCCCACGCCCCACAGCCACAGGGAGCTCTGGCTCACGACCGGGTGGCAGTAGGCGCTGTTGAACACGTACGCCTTGTCGTTCAGGTGGGTGTAGTACAGCTGGCACATGAGCTTGCTGTACGGCTTGGAGCCGGGCATGGCCTGGCGCTGCGTGGCGAGCAGCGTGTTGCGGATCAGCGAGATGTACACCGCCACCGGGTTGATCTGCAGCAGGTAGGTCAGCGTGTGGTGCGCCCGGAGGCTGACCAGCGTCTGGATGCTGAACAGCACGCCGGAGACGTACATCCAGGTCCGGACCAGGAACGGCAGCAGCTGGCTGACGTCATCGAAGCTCGCCCCCCAGCGGGCCAGGATGAGTCCGCCGCCGACATTGAACAGCGATTGCAGGATCAGCGCGGGGATGATCAGCAGCCAGTACCAGGTCACCGGTTCACCGGTGATGAGCACGATGACGATGAGCACGGCGAAGGACAGCATGAGCTGCTGCAGCTCGATCAGCACGTAGCCCAGCGGCAGGCAGGCGCGCGGGAAGTACAGCGCCCTGATCAGGGGCAGCGTGTCCCTGATCACCTGAGATGAGGTGATGAACGCCCGCTGGGTGAAGTTGAACACGAACACGCCGGTGACCAGGAAGGAAATGTAGTTCGGGACGCCCCGGCTGGCGTGCAGCAGCAGGCCGAAGATGAGGTAGTACACGGCTGCGTTGAGCAGCGGGGTAAGCACCTGCCACAGCTGCCCGAGCCGGGCCTCGGTGTACATCGCGATGTTCCGCGCGGTGGCGAAGCCGCTGATGAAGTGGCGACGCTGCCAGAGCTCGGCGGCGTAGCCGCGCAGCGGCGGCCGGATCGCGGCCTGCTGGAGCCCGTAGCGGAGGGCTAGCTCACGCAGAGGCTCGTCGGGCAGCAGCGTGTTCTCCGCGTCCCCCTCCGCGGTCACGGTGGCGGCACTGTCGCCTCCCGCGACCGGCCCGCTCAGCCGGCCTGGCGCACTAACCCGGCCCTGTTTTGTCACGACCGCGAGCCTACGGCGCAATCGGGGTACCGCGAGCCGGCTGGCGACGATCCGGTGGCCGTCCCGGCGTCCCGGGTGGCCGTCCCGGCCTCCGGGGTAACCGTTCCGGCGTCCCGGGTGGCGGGTCCGGCGGGTGCGGCCGTCCGGACAGCCGGCCTGGCCGCCCGCAGGGAACCCGGCCCTGAGTTGTGCGGGGCAACTATCACGCTTGAAAACGTACCATCCGGCCAGTTGTGCGGTACAACTGTTACGTGAACTTGTCGGCTGATGACGCGGAGCTGGTGCAGATGCTCGGCCAGCTGCTCCGCGTGGTGAGCCCGGAGAGCGCTCCGGGCCACGGGGAGCCGGGATCCCGCACGCCGGCCCAGCTGGCCCGCGAACCGGCGGAGCCGCCCATTCCGGCCCTGTCGGCGTCCGAGGCCCGGGCGCTGATCGAGCTGGTCGCCGCGCGCGGCATCGCCCAGGGCCAGCTGGGCACCCTGCTCGGGCTGGAGAAGAGCACCGTGAGCCGGCTGGCGGCCGGCCTGGAGCGCAAGGGCTGGGTCAGGCGGGGCCGGGACGAGGCGAACCAGCGCTACATCCGGCTCTACCTCACCCCGGAAGGCAGCCAGGTCGCGGCCCGGGTGTGGAACGCGTGGCAGACCCGGCAGGCCCGGATCCTGGCCGCGCTTACTGCCGAGGAGCGGGCCGGCCTGGCCGCGGGCCTGCGCGGCCTGATCCGCGGCCTGGCCGCGGAGGGGCTGGCGGCGGACGTCCCGCCCGCGTCCGGGGAGGCTGGGCCCGACGGTGCGGCCCCGGAATCCGCCTCAGTCCCGGCCCATCGCGGCTGACCGGGTCAGCGCGCCGCCAGCGGCCGGGTTCCGGGCGCGAGGCGGGCCACGTCATGGGCCGGGCGGTACACCAGGACCCCGTTGGCCTCGTAAGCCAGCCGGAAGTCGGTCACCCGGAGCAGCCGCAGCACCGGGGGGATCCGGCGCCAGACCAGGACCCAGCCGATGTGCAGCTGCCGCGCGTTGATCTCCGCCTGCCTGAACTGGGCGCTCGTGGTCCGGTGCTGGCCGCCCTGGGCGCTGAGTAGGGCCGCGTAGAAGGGGTTCCGCTCGATCCCGTTGAGCGTGCCGGCCGGTATCCGCGAGATGAGCGCGTTGGCCAGCGGGTGCCCGTCCGCCGTGGCCAGGACCATCGAGTCCGGGGCGAACCCGTCCCCGATCACCGGCATGCCGCCGCGGATACCGAACGGGACGTCCACCACGATGGAGCTGGTGTGCTGGGCGGCGATCGGGCGGTCCAGCGCGGGCAGGGCGGTGGGCATGCTGCCGATGCCCGGGTTCCCGGACCAGCCGGTCTCCAGGAGGGCGAGGACGAGAACCGGGATCACCCCCGCGCCGGCGTGCTTGCGGAGCCACTCCACCGCCGAGCCGGCCAGCAGGACCATGGGGACCAGGGCGAGTTCGGTGAACCGGTTGGCCTCCCGGAAGGTGGCCAGCCCGGGGATCCGCGTGAACCAGGTGAAGGGCATGATCACCGAGAGCCGGACGCCGTGCACCACCGTGGCCAGCGGCACGTAGTGGTGGCTGCCGACCCACACCACCGAGCCCAGCGACAAGATCACGCAGGTCAGCCACAGCAGGGCCAGCGAGCGCGCGTGCCTGCGCCGCCACGACACCACGATCCCCAACAGGGTCAGCGCCGTGAGCACGATCCCGAACGCGGCGATCACGATGCTGTAGGGGCCGTGATGGTAGTAACTGCTCACCGCGGTGAGGCCGTAGTCGGCCACCCGGGGGGACGGCGAGAACATCTCCTGCAGCGAGGCCCCCGAGAGGACGTAGTTCACCTCGAGCAGCCCCGCCTTGGACGCGGGGCTCCGGGCGGCCGAGGCCTGCTGGAGCATCACGATCAACTGCGGGCTGGCCACGAGCAATCCGGTGAGGGCGGCCAGGGCCGCGGCCCTCAGCCGGGCCGCCGAGGGATGGCGGGCCACCCAGGGCACCAGGGCCAGGCCGGCCACGAGGCTGGCCAGCACCGCCGATTCCTGGTCGGTGAGCACGGCCGCGCCCATCACGGCGCCGAGGATGAGGGACTGCCGCCGGCCGGGCCGGCGGCGCAGCCGGACCGCGGCTTCCAGCGCCATCGGCAGGAACAGCGCCCCGAGCGCCAGGTTCAGCTCATACCAGCTGCGCCAGGTGAGGATCGCGGACAGGCCGAACAAGCCGCCGGCCACGATCGCGCCGAGCTGGGTGGGCAGCCACAGGCGGGCCGCCCGGTACATCAGGTAGGCCAGCAGGCCGGGGCACAGGATGGAGAGCAGGTTGTAGCTCAGGCTCGGCCCGAAGGCCAGCGTGACGGGGGTCATGACCAGGCCGGGCAGCGGCATCAGGGTGTGGTAGCCGAGATCCGAGCCCACCGGCGCGGCGAGCTGCCGGGTGGACCACGGGCTGGAGAAGTGCGAGACCTGGCGGGCCATCCACCAGAAATCCCAGACGTACCCGCCGGCGTCCCGGAGGGCCGGCAGCCGGCCGCCCAGATAGGTGACCCGCGGCCAGGTGACGGCGAGCCCGGTGACCAGATAACCCGCCAGCAGGAACAGGTGCGCCGCCAGCGGGTGCTGGCGGAGCCGGGTGAACCACGGGGCAGGCGGCCCTGGGATGCCTTCCGGGCCGGGAACCGCCTCGGCTGGAGCCTGCCCGGGCCGCCCCATTACTCCGGCCACTCCTGCGGCCGGGGAACGTTCAGCCGTTCCCGGCGCCGGGGACGGCGACCCGTCCCGCCGCAGGGTCCTGATCTGACCGGAGGCCGGCTGGTCCGGCGGGTCCTCGCCCGCGTGGGCCATCGTCACCCCGTTCTTGGTGCTTGCCAACTAGCCGTGCTGATGCATTTGATTATGTGAGCATCCTGCCCAGCCAGAAGACCAATTGTGGTTACGAAGATAGAATAGATTTATTACGAAGCGAGAAAGTTCCGGCAAAGCGCGTGGAATGAGCGAGTAATAATTCCTAAATGCCCCAAGCGGGACATGAAGCGCAGTATAAGTCCGGAATAGCAGGCGCTCGCCCAGGGCTAGTTCAGCGGGACGAGCGGCTGGTGTGGCGCCAGGGAGGCCTGGTCAGCTCAGCGGACAGGCCGGTACACGGAGACGCTGTCCGCCCGGTAGGCAAAGCGGAAGCCTGTCTGATGCAAATATTGGACAATGGCGGGATTCGAATACCACACCACAACCCACCCGATATGCAGGTGCTGCGCGTCCGCGCGCCCGGCGGCGACCTCGGCCGCGGTCAGCGGGGTGTAGGACGACAGTTTCCGGGCGAACAGGGGCCGGTGCTGCTGCGCCTGCGGGGTGAGTGGCACGGTGATCGGGGCGAACGTGAAGTGCTGCGTCTTGATCAGCCACGAGTAAAACGCGTGATTCTCGATCGCGTTCAGGGTGGAGTTGGGGATCCGGGAGACGTACGCGACCGCCCGCCGATGGCCGTCCGCGGTCGCCATGACCAGAGCCGGCGCCGCGAATCTGCCGCCGTACTCGGGGATCCCGCCCCGCATCCCGTACGGGACGTCGACCACTATCGACCCCGAGTGGTCGGCGGCGATGGGCGCGTCCAGCCGCGGATACGCGGTGGGCATCGTCCCGATCTTCGTGTTCCCGGAGTAGCCCAGTTCCAGGACCGCCAGCGCGATCACCACGGCGATCAGCGGCCTGGCGTGGTAGCGCATCCAGTTCACCGCCGCGCCGGCGAGCAGGGCCGCCGGGATCAGGCCGAGGATGGCCATCCGGTCCGCCTCGCGGAACGCGGACAGGCCCGGGATGCGGACGAACCAGGTGTACGGCAGCAGCAGCGAGACCCGCACCCCGTGCCAGTCCTGCATCCACGGGATGAACTGCCGCTTGCCGGCCCACAGCGACATCCCCAGGGCCAGGGCCGCGCAGCCGGCCCAGAGCAGCGCGAGCTGCCAGGCCCGGCGCCGCCGCCCCATGACGACCAGGCCGATCAGGGCCAGG
This sequence comes from Actinomycetes bacterium, assembly GCA_025964635.1. GTDB lineage: Bacteria > Actinomycetota > Actinomycetes > Streptosporangiales > Streptosporangiaceae > RYN-230. The sequence goes on from JAOPYP010000271.1 coordinate 5,579, forward strand.
CCGGTCAGGGTCACGCCGAACATGGGCAGGCCCTCGTTGTCCCGGCTGTGCAGGAACGGCTGGGCCAGGGTGGTCAGGCCGAAATCCGCCACCCGCGGGGTCGGCGCGAACATGCCGGGCAGGCCGACGCCGTAAAGCTTGTCCGTCACCCCGAGCAGCCGGGCGTCGATCCGGAGGCCGCCCCGCGACTGCTCGTGGATCATCGCGGCGAGCTGCGGGCCGGCCACGATGGCGGCCACCACCGCGCCCAGCGCGGCAGGCCACAGCCGGGCCACCGACGGCCGCCACAGCAGCCAGGGCAGCAGGACCAGGCCGGTCAGGATGCCGGTCAGGACGGCCGACTCCGGGTCGGTGAGCACGGCCGCGCCCACCACCACCCCGAGGATGAGGGCCTGCCGCCAGCCCGGGGACCGGCGCAGCCGCACCGACGCCTCGAGGGCCAGGGGCAGGAACAGCGCCCCCGCGGCGATGTTGATGTGGTACCAGTCCTCCTGGGCGAGCATCGCCGACAGGCCGAAGAACGCGCCGGCCGCGATTGCGCCGGTCTGGCTGGGCAGCCACAGCCGCGCGGCCCGGTACATGGCGTAGCACAGCAGGCCGGGCACCACGATGACCAGCAGGTTGTACGAGGCACTGGGCCCGAAGATCAGCGTGACCGGGGTCAGCAGCAAGCCCGGCAGCGGCATCAGCGTGTGGTAGCCGAGCAGCACCCCCGCGGGCGCGGCCATGTGGTCGGTGACCCAGGGGTTGGCCAGGTGGCTCAGCCGCCGCGCCATCCACCAGAAGCCCCAGACGTACGCGGCCGAGTCCCGCATGGACGGCAGCCGGCCGGCGATGTAGGTGGCCCGCGGCCAGGTCACCGCCACGCCCGCAGCCAGGTAGCAGACCAGCAGGGTCAGCTGCCCGGCGGCCGGGTGGGTGGTGAAGACCCGGAGTACCGGCGGCTGGCTGTCCGCGCCGCGCGCCCCGGCGTCCGCCGGCGCGCTGCCCAGGGGCGCGCTGCCCGCCACCGGGCTGCCCGCCGTGGTGTGTCCCTGCCCCGCCATGCCCGCTGGCTGCGCCGTGTCCGCTGACCGCTCCGCATCTCCTGGCGGCACGGCCTCTGCCGGCTGCGCCGTACCACGTGGCCTCGCCGCGGCGGCCGGCCGCATCGCACTCCGGGCCGGGGGCAGCGGAACCCGCGGGTCGCGGCCCGCTCGGTCCATCGGTTCACCCCGTCCAGCGTCCCGTCCGGCGAGCCAGCCTCGCTGGCCCGCGCCGCCGCAGGACGCAGGTACCCGGCCGCCCCCCGTGACCACTTTGCTTGCGGCGACAGTAGTGCCACTCATGCTAAACGCGATCGCCACCGCCCTGGGACGGATTCACCCGCTGCCGCGGCGCCCGGTTTCCCGGGCCCGCTGGCGGGGCATTCCCGCTCGCAGAGGAAGGCGACTATCGCGGCCACGGGGCGGGGGCGCGCGGGGAGGTGAGGGCGGCGAGCGTCGTTCTGCTCCCCTGTGTCCCGTCCAGCGTCGCCGTCGCCCGCGGCCGGATCGCCACCGAACTGCGCGCGGCGGGTCTGTTCCCGGCCGCCGTGGCGGATGCCGCCCTGGTCACGAGCGAGCTGCTGAGCAATGCGATCCTGCACGCCCGGCCGCTGCCTGAGGCCTGCATCCGGGTTTCCTGGATACTCACCGCGACCACGGTGGAGGTCATCGTCAGCGACGGGGGCAGCGCGACCCGGCCCCGGGCCTCCCGTCCGTCGCTGTCCTCGATCGGCGGCCGTGGCCTGGGCATCGTGGAGCACCTGTGCACCAGCTGGGGGGTGCGCGCGGACGAGCGCGGCACCACGGTATGGGCGGTCCTGCCTGCCCCGCGGGACGGCGGTGCCGTGCCGGGCGGCCTGGGTGGCGCGGCCCCCCGGCGGATGCGGCCGCCCGTACCACCGGAGGTACCGCCGTCCGGGCGCCCGCCACGGCGCAATGAACACGTCTAGTGATCATTCCCTGAGGATGCGTAACTAGCCACCGAAGTGGTGATACTCCCTCCGAGGGGTCATCCGTGCGCGGGGGCGCGGCGGGACGGGCGGGGGGAATCGTGAGCTACACCCATGGTGCGGACAGTGAGGCCGGCCGGCTGCGCACCGTTCTCGTCCACCGTCCGGGCGCCGAGCTGAAACGGATCTCCCCGCGCAGCCGCGGCCGGGTCCTGTTCGACCGGCTGCCCTGGGTGGCCCGGGCGCAGCAGGAGCACGATGCCTTCACGCAGATCCTCCGGGACCACGGCGTCGAGGTGCTCTACGTGACCGAGCTGCTGCAGGACGCGCTCGAGTACGCGGCCGCCCGCGACGCCGCGATCGGCTCGGCGCTGGATGACCGCTGGCTCGGCGACGATCTCCGCGCGGCCGTCCGCGAGCATCTCGGCGCGCTCGACTCGGAGACGCTGGCCCAGGCGCTCATCGCCGGGATCACCCCCGGCGAGCTCAGCGCCGGGCACGGTGTGGTCTACGAGCTCCTCGACCGGCACGACTTCGTTCTCGACCCGCTGCCCAATCTGCTGTTCACCAGGGATTCGAGCGTGTGGATCGGGGACCGGGTCGTGGTGTCCAGCCTCGGCGCCCGGGGCGGGGAGGCCCGCCTGCTGGCCGTGCTCTATGCGCACCACCCGAGGTTCGCCGGGACCAAGATGCTCTACGGCCCGGACCTGGAGCCGATCGCGGGCGGTGACATCGTGCTGCTGGCCCCCGGCGTGATCGCGGCCGGGGTCAGCGAGCAGACCACCCCGGCAGGAGTGGAGCGGCTCGCCCGGCAGGCGTTCCTGGCCGGGCTCGCGCACACCGTCCTGGCGGTGCCGATCCACCGGACGGGCGCGGCGCACCTGGACACGATCTGTACCGTGATCGACGGCGGCGTCATCGTGATGCACCCGGCGCTCGCCTACACGCTGACGGTGCACACCATCACGCCGCGCGGGGACGGGCTGCGGGTCTCCCGGCCCCAGCCGTTCATGGCCGCCGCCGCCCAGGCCATGGGGATCGACCGGCTCACCGTGATCGACACCGGCCTGGACCCGGTCACCGCCCCGCGCGGCCAGCGGGATGGCCGTCAGCGGGACGGCGGCCAGTGGGAGGACGGCGGCAACGCGCTGTCCCTCGGCCCCGGGCTGGCCGTCTGCGACGAGCGGAACGTGGAGACCAACAGCAGGCTCACCGCGGCGGGCGTCCAGGTCATCCCGGTGCCCGCGAGCGAGCTGGGCGGCGGGCGGGGCGGCCCGCGCTGCCTGTCGTGCGCGGTGACCAGGGACCCCGCTGCCGAGCCGGCCGAGCCCGCCGCTCCGGAGACGCCCGCGGGCCGGGTCACCCGTCCCGACCTGGCCCCGATCCGGCGCTCCGCGGCTGAGGTGAGCGACCCGCCGGGTCTGGGCGCTGAGACCCAGCTACTCGTCCAGGCCCAGTAAGCCGGGTCCCGGGCGGTCAGCGCGGCGCGAGTTCCGGCCCGCGGCGGATCAGGCGGACGGCGGCCGGTCCACCACCTCGGCGAGGATGCCGAACGTCGGGCACGGCCAGCGCCACATGCAGCTCCGGCAGCGCCGGATGGGGCTGCTCGGGTCGGTGGTGATGCCGCCCGCGTCGAGCGGCTGATGCAGGTCGATCAGACGGCCGGCGAGCTCGGTGAACTGCAGGATCTGCTCCCGGGCCTCAGCCAGGAAGGCCAGGTCCCCGGGGGTCATCCGGGCGCTCACCGGGATCACGCCCGCACGGTTGATCAGCCGGCTGTAGTGCCGGCTGCTCTCCAGCCAGGACGCCGCGGACTGGGCCCGGAACCGCAGTCCTTCCATGTCGGCGCGGACCCGGGCCCGCTGCTGGTCCACGTCAGGCGCCCAGGACGCCGGGCCGGAGGCCGTGTCCGGGTACGCCGGGCCGGGGGCACCGCGCCGCGCGCCGGGCACGGTCGGCAGCATGTCCCCGGCGAGCGGTGCTGACCGCGGCCCGCTGGTCAGCGGGTCCGTGGTCAGCGGGTCCGTGGTCAGCGGCGCGGCGGGCAGGGGCGCGGACAGCATGTCTGGCAGGGGGGCGGACAGCGGGATGGGCCCGGCCGCGTCCAGATTCGGTAGCGGTCGCAGGGTCGCTGTCTTCGGTTCTGGCTGCTCTGGCAAGGGGTACATCCCGGGGGCTCCGCCTCGCTGGTGCCGGTAACAGGTCGGTCACCCTCCAGCTTGGCGCAGAAATGCCCGGTCCGCCTGCGATTTAACCGTGTGCTCTCCGTAAGCGTCTGGTCCTGGACGCATGGCGGCGGTAGGGTGCCGCTCGTGGAGCTAAAGGTTTCGAGTCGCAGCGAGGGTGACCGCGTCGTTGTAGCCCTGTCCGGCGAAATCGACCTTTATACCGCCCCGCGGCTGCAAAGCCAGCTGGCCTCGGCGCTGAACGTGGACCACCCGGTGCGGCTCGTGGTGGACATGTCCGGGGTGGACTTCTGCGATTCCACCGGCATGAACGTGCTCCTCGCCGCGCAGCGGATGGCCCGCGAGCACGGCGGGAACGTCGAGCTCAGCGGCCCGCGGCCCGCGGTGCGCAAGATCCTCCAGGTGACCGGGCTGGAATCGGTGTTTACCGTGACCGGCGAGGGGGCCGCGGTTCCCGGCCAGTAGGCCCGGGCCCGCAGTTCCAGGCCAGTCCAGCCAGGCCAGGCCAGCCAGACCGGACGGCCACGCTCCGTTTCTTCCGGCCGGTCTCCCACTAGGATCGGCGCATGCCGCCGAGCGGTGACGTCGCCATCGTCATTCCAGCCAAGGACGAGTCCGACCGCATCCAGGCGACGGTGAAGGCGGCCGCAGGCCTGCCCGGCGCGGACATGCTCATCGTCGTGGACGACGGGTCCCGCGACGACACGGGTTTCGTTGCGGAAAATGCGGGAGCGATAGTCCTGCGGCACGCGCGCACCCGCGGCAAGGGCGCGGCGATGGAAACTGGCGCCGAGGCGGTCGGGCTGCTCGAGCGCTCGGAGGACCGCGCGGTGCCCCGGCACCTGCTCTTCCTCGACGCTGACCTGGCTGAGTCCGCGGCGCACGCGGCGGCGCTGGTGCAGCCGGTCCGGGACGGCCAGGCGGACATGACCATCGCGGTGTTCAGCGAGCGGGTCCGGGCCGGCGGCCACGGCTTCGTGGTCGCGCTGTCCGGGTCGGGCATCCGCCGCGCCACCGGCTGGCTCCCCGCGCAGCCGCTCAACGGGCAGCGCTGCCTGACCCGCGCTGCGTTCGAGGCCGCCCGCCCGCTGGCCCCGGGCTGGGGCGCGGAGACGGGCATGACCATCGACCTGCTCCGCCTGGGCCTGCGCATCACCGAGGTCGAGGTGCCCATGGCGCACCGGGCCACCGGCGGCGACTGGCGGGCCCAGCTGCACCGGGCCCGGCAGTTCGCGGGCGTGGCCTGGGCCCTGGCCGCCCGGGAGCCCGCCGTGCGGGCCGCCAGGCAGGCGCTGCGGCGGTCCCGCGCCTAGCCGTATCCCCGCGGTTCCGCGCCCAGCCCGTACTCCGCGGCGTGGACCCGCGCCGGTGGCCCGCCGCGCCGGCGGCCCGGCGCGGCGCTCCCGGTGCCCGGGGTCAGTCAGGCGGTTTGCTGGGTGGGGCCCCCGGGGTGCTCGACCGGCTGGTCGGGCTCGATGCCGTTCTGCAAAAGCAGCCGCTGCAGCCGGTTCACCTCGTCGCGCAGCCAGTCGAGTTCGCGGCCCAGCGTGGCGACGTCCACCCCGGCGGACCACTGCGCGATCAGCCGGTCCCGCTCGGCCAGCAACTCCTTCTCGCTCTCCCGGGCGGCGGCGGCCCGGTCGAAGTCCTTCGTGTCCACCGCCGCGTCCTTGGCCTGCCGGGCCAGCTCGATCCGGGTGTCGTAGTCCCGGATGCCGGGCGGGCTGATCGCCTCGCCCGGCGCCCGCCGGTCCTGGTTCACCAGCTCGAGGACCTGGTTGCGGACCCTGGGGACGGTCACACCGAGGCGGCTGAGCACATGCCAGCCGACTCCGTCGCCCTCGCGCACCAGGCCAAGCAGGATGTGCTCGGTGCCCACGTAGAGGTGACCGAGCTGGACGGCCTCCCGGACCGCGAGCTCCAGGACCCGCTTGGTCCGCGGGGTCAGGGGGATGTGCCCGGCCGGGTCCTGATTCCCCTCGCCGATGATGTCCAGGATCTGCTCCCGCACGGTCTCCGGGCTGATCCCCAGCACGTGCAGGGCCCGGCCGGCTCCCCCTTCGCGGTCGCGGAGCAGGCCGAGCAGGATGTGCTCGGTGCCGATGTAGTTGTGGTGCAGCGCACGGGCTTCCTGCTGGGCCGAGATGATCACCTCGCGGGCCCGCGGGCTGAACCGGCGGAACATCAGGTCTCCCTTGCGCCGGGCGGTCCGCCGGAGATTCGGCAGCCATCCATGCATCGGTGCCTCCTTGGCCGGTGGCGTTGTCTGGGCTGGGGCTGGGGCAGCGGGTGCCTCGGATGCTGGGAGTGCTCCAGGCGGACTGAGGATGGCGCGGTAACCCGAGATCCGGGGCGACAGCCAGGCCGCCAGGTCGGCCGCGGACCGCTGCCCGGCGGCCAGGTCCGCCAGCACGGCCGCCGTGTCCTCGGCCGGCTCGAGATCCACCTGCCAGCCGTTGACCGCCAGGAACGTGACGGTCGTGAGCACGGCGGCCTGCTCGTTGCCGCGGGCCAATGGGCGGTGCCGGACCAGCGCGCTGAGCAGGGCGGCCGACGCTTCAGCCTCCGCGGGCCGGGTTCCGGCGGATCCGGATCCGGCCTCGGCGAGGGCGGCTTCGGCGGCGGCGACGTCCAGCAGGTCGAGCACGACCGGGACGTCCTCTCCCAGGGCCCGCGCGGCGATGACGACCAGCGCGCCCAGGTCGATCGGCGTCATCACGTCTCGTCCCGCAACATCTCGAGAATCCGCTGGTGCCGCGCGACGTTGTCCTCGAGGAGGTGGAGGAACCGCTCGTCCCGCTGCCGCGCTTCCACCAGCGAGGCGATGGCCTCCCGGACCACGTCGGACACCGAACGGCCCTCGACCTCGGCCACGGCCTCCAGCCGTTCGGCGAGCCCGGGCTCCAGCCGCAACACCATGTTCTTGGTCCGCATCAGGCCGCCTTTCTGATATCGAGATATCACGATACCACTAACCCGGCCTGGCGGCTGACGGTGCCTGCCGGGGATAAGCCGCGGGCTCGCGGCGAGGTGCCCGCAGCGACCGCTGGTATTCTCACGCACTGTTACGGGGTGCCCGTCTGGCAGGCGCCACCCCTTAGCTCCGCGAAGCCCTCCAGCGTGAGCGGCCATCCAGTGAAGGCGACGTGATCGCACTGTCCCGCACCGACTCAGACTCCACCGGCAAGCCCGCCGACAAGCCGGTGCAGTACGCCTACCTGGGACCCGAGGGAACCTTCACCGAGGCGGCGCTGCTCGCCTTCGACCCGGGCGCCGCGGGCCACGCGATGCCGTGCGTGAGCATCCAGGCCACCCTCGACGCGGTGCGCAGCGGCGCGGCCGAGCAGGGCATCGTGCCCATCGAGAACTCGGTGGAGGGGGCGGTCACCGCCACCCTCGACGAGCTGGCCACCGGCCAGGACCTGGTGATCAGCGCGGAGGTACCGCTGCCGGTGGCGTTCGCGCTGCTCGGCCGCCCGGGCACGCAGGTCGCCGGCATCACGACCGTGGGCGGTCACCCGCAGGCCCAGGCCCAGTGCCGGCGCTGGCTCGCGGAGCACCTGCCGCACGCGGCGTGGCGGCCCGCGTCGTCCAACGCCGAGGCCGCCCGCCAGGTGGCGGACGGGCAGCTCGACGCGGCGCTGGCCGGCGCGTTCGCGGCGGAGACGTACGGGCTCGCGGTGCTGGCCGCCGGCACTCACGATCACGCGAACGCGGTGACCCGGTTCGTGGTGGTCAACCAGCCGGGCCCGCTGCCCGCGGCGACCGGGTCGGACCGGACCTCGCTGGTGGCCTTCCTGCGGGAGGACCATCCCGGCGCCCTGATGGAGATCCTCACCGAGTTCGCGGTGCGCGGCATCAACCTGATCCGCATCGAGTCCCGGCCCACCGGCGACGGGCTGGGCAAGTACTACTTCTCCATCGACTGCGAAGGGCACGTGGACGACGCCCGCGTGGGTGAGGCGCTGATGGGCCTGCGCCGGGTCTGCGCCGACGTCAGGTTCCTGGGCAGCTACCCGCGGCACGACGGCGGGCCCACCCACGTCCGGCACGGCACCTCCGACACGGAGTTCGCGCAGGCGGCCGCCTGGCTGGCGCGGCTGCGTTATGGCCGCGTCTGAACAGTTACAGGTACGGGCCCGAGCCCCGGGCCGCCTGCTGCTGCGGGCCCGGGTCATCGCCGCCCGGCATCATGCCCGGGGGCAGGGCGCGGCGCATCTGCTCCAGTTGCGCCCGCGCGGCCATCTGCTGCGCGAACAGCGTGGTCTGGATGCCGTGGAACAGGCCTTCCAGCCAGCCCACGAGCTGAGCCTGGGCCACCCGCAGCTCGGCCTCGCTCGGCACCGTGTCCTCGGCGAAGGGCAGGGACAGCCGCTCCAGCTCGTCGACCAGCTCCGGGGCCAGGCCGTCCTCGAGTTCCTTGATCGAGCTCTGGTGGATCTCGCGCAGCCGGGCCCGGCTCTTCTCGTCCAGCGGCGCGGCGCGGACCTCTTCCAGCAACTGCCGGATCATGCTCCCGATCCGCATGACCTTGGCGGGCTGCTCGACCATCTCCATGACCGGCCGCTCGCCCGCGTTCTCGGCCTCGCCGCCGTCAGCGTCCACCGTGATGCCGTCCGGGCCGACCACGACAACTTTGGCGTCCTGGGCCGCCTCGGGGTTGCGTTCGCTCATGGTCCTAGTCTTGCGCGTTCCGCGTAGTGGGTGCGCCCGGGGGGCGTGAACCCGGCCGTAATTTTCCCCAGGCTCCCGGCTGACCAGCAGGATCACTCCCGTGACCCCTCGGCTGACCAGCGGGATCTCTCGCCCGCGGATTCTCAGTTGACCAGCAGGATCTTTCCAATATGCGAGCCGTCATCGAGCAGCCGGTGGGCCTGCGCCGCCTCGGCCATCGGCAGCACGGCGTGAATCACCGGGACCACCTTCCCGGCGCTGATGAGCGGCCAGATGTGCTCCCGGGTGGCCGCGACCACCTCGGCTTTTTCCGCGGTGGTCCGGGTCCGCAGCGTGGCGGCCACGATCGTGGCCCGCTTCAGCATCATCAGCCCCAGGTCAACCTCGCCGCGGCCGCCGCCCCGCGTGGCGATCAGGACCAGGCGCCCCCAGGAGGCCAGCGCGTCGAGGTTCCGGGCCAGGTAGGACGCGCCCATGATGTCGAGGATGACGTCGGCGCCGTGCCAGCCGGTGAACTCCAGCACGTCGGCGGTGAAGTCCTCGTCCCGGTAGGAAATGGCCAGGTCGGCCCCGAGTTCCCGGCAGCGGGCCAGCTTCTCTCGCGACCCTGCGGTGCAGGCCACCGTGCAGCCCTCGGCCTTCGCGATCTGGATGGCGAAGGTCCCGATGCCGCCGGCCCCGCCGTGGACCAGGAACGTCTCGCCCGGGGCCAGGTGGGTCATCTGGTAAACGGTCCCCTGGATCGTGCACGTCGCTTCCGGCAGGGCGGCCGCGTCCACCAGGGATACCCCGTCCGGGACGGGCAGCAACTGGCCCTGGGGCACGGCGACCTTCTCCGCATAGGCGCCCCCGCTCAGCAGCGCGCACACCTCGTCGCCCACCTGCCACCCGGTGACCTCCGGGCCCAGCTCGATGATCCGGCCGGAACATTCCATGCCGGGATACGGGGGCGACCCGGGCGGCGGGGGATAGTGGCCCTGCCGCTGCATGACGTCCGCGCGGTTGAGCCCGGCCGCCGTGACCCCCACGAGCACCTCGCCCGGGCCGGGCACCGGATCGGGGACCTCCTCCAGCCGCAGGACCTCGGGTCCGCCGGGATGGGTGATGACAACCGCGCGCATGAGGTTTCTCCTAATCGCCGTGGTCAAGGGGGTGCTGCGGCGAGCCAGGTGGCTTAGGCTTCGGTGGAGGTGCTCATCCGGTCCCCTGCCGGCACGTCATTCTCCTACACCGATGAGAGCTGAGGGGAACGACCTTGGCCGATCACGACCTGGACCGCAGCGAAGCGGCAGGGACGGGTGAGGACGGCGCTGCCGGGCCCGGCCAGGATCAGCCCCCGCGGCTATTCGGCCAGCAATCACCGTCCGGGACCTGGAGCGCACTGGACCCGGAGGCATCCTCCCCGCAGCCGGAACTGCCGGACGCGTTCGCGCCCGGCGTGGCCTTCGGCGCGGGCGGCGGCCCTCCGCTGGGCGGCGCGGAGCCCGGCGACGGCGGGGACCCTTATGGGACGCCCGACGACTACGACACCGCCGATGCTTACGGCCCGGCGGAGGAGTACGGCCCGGCGGAGGAGTACGGCACCACTGATCCCTACGATCCGGAGGGGTACAGCGGCCTCCGTGCGCTGGGCCTGGCGGGCGATGACTATGACGCCGGGGACGAATACCGGCCCCCGGGCGTCCACGACGTCCCCGGCCGCGAGTCGCCCTTGTCGCTGATCCTGAACTCCGGCGGGCCTCCCGGCCAGTTCGGGGCCCCGGCGCCCCCGGCGGCCCCGGCGGCCGGTTCCTGGCCGCCACCCGAGCTCCCGCGCGCGGGACAGGGTTCCCCGACCCCGCTGGCCCCGACCCCGCTGGCCCCGCCACCGCAGCCGCCCGCGCCCCCGGTGCGCCAGACCCAGCCTGGGCCCCTGCCAGCGCCCGCCCCCCCGCGAACCGTCACGGCCGACAGCCTCACCTCCGATCTGCTCCTGCCCGGGCGGCACAAAGCCCCGTCCGGCGGCTGGCGCCGCGCGATCTTCGAGGTGACCGGCGGCCTGGTCCGCGCGCCCGAGTCCGCGGCGGAACGGCGCCGCCGGGAACTGACCGCCCGGGCCCGGACCCCGGTCACCGGCGGGCACCACCGGGTCGCGGTGCTGAGCCTGAAGGGGGGTGTCGGCAAGACCACGACCACGGTGGGCCTGGGCTCCACGCTGGCCTCGCTGCGCGGGGACCGCGTCATCGCGGTGGACGCCAACCCTGACCGGGGCACGCTGTCCGACAAGCTCCGGCTGGAGACCGCCGCCACGGTCCGCGACCTGCTGAACGAGCGCGGCCAGATCCAGCGGTACGCCGACGTCCGGTCCTACACCACGCAGGCCGCGAGCCGGCTGGAGGTGCTCGCCTCCGATCGTGACCCGGCCGTGTCGGTGGCGTTCAGCGAGCAGGACTACTGCGACGTGTGCCAGGTGCTGGAGTACCACTACTCGATCTGCCTGACCGACTGCGGGACCGGGCTGCTGCACTCGGCCATGACCGGGGTGCTCCGCCTGGCCGACCAGATCGTCCTGGTCAGCTCGCCGTCGGTGGACGGGGCGCGGAGCGCGAGCGCCACGCTGGACTGGCTCCAGGCCCACGGCTACGGCGACCTGGTCCGGCACGCGGTGGTGGTGATCGCCGTGATCCGCCCGCGGGGCAGGAGCGCGGTGGACCTGAAGCGCCTGGAGCAGCATTTCGCGGCGCGCTGCCGGGCCGTGGCCAAGGTCCCGTACGACGCGCACCTGGACGAGGGCGCCGAGGTGGAGCTGGGCCGGCTGAACCGGGCCACGGCCGACGCGTACCTGATGCTGGCCGCGGAGATCGGCGACGGCTTCGCCCGCCCCCCGAAAGTGGTCCGTTAGCCTGCCCCCCGGAAGCGGCCCGCTACGCCATCGCGTTCGCGTCGTCGGCGATCACCGCGCGCACGCCCGGGATCTCGGTGAGCACCGCGGCCAGCTCGTTGACCGATCCCCGGCCGTGCACCCGCAGGATCACTTCAACGGTCCCCGCGGCGTCCCCGGCCAGGCCTGCTGCCCCGACGGGCGGCAGCGCGCTTACCGACAGCTCGTTCACCGCGAAGCCGCGCGCGGTCGCGGTCTGCAGCGCCTGGCGCAGGATTCCCCGGCCGTCCGGGTAGCGCACCCGGACCGCGGTCATCACCGTGCCGGACCGGGGCAGGAACCTGGTCAGGGCGGGGAACACGACGGCCACGAGCAGGTAGATCCCGGTCGCCAGCGCGGCGAGCACCGGCAGGCCCGCCCCGGCGGCGGACCCGATGGCGGCGGTGATCCACACCCCCGCGGCTGAGGTCAGCCCGCGCACCGTGTCCCGGCGGACGAAGATCAGGCCGGCGCCGAGGAAGCCGATGCCGCTGACGATCTGGGCCGCGACCCGGGATGGGTCGAGCGTGATCCGGCCCGTGGTCAGCAGGTCCATGAAGCCGTACTTGCTGACCAGCATGAACAGCGCGGCCCCCACCCCGACCAGGGTGTGGGTGCGCAGCCCGGCGCTTTTCTGCCGGATCTCCCGCTCCAGCCCGATGGTCGCGGACAGCAGCAGGGCCAGGCCGAGCTCGGCCGCCTGCCGCCAGCCCTCCACCGAGGGGAGCGCAGGCGCCGCGAGCTGGTGGGTGGCCAGAAACACGATGCGGGCTGCTGCCCTCTCGCAACGTGATCAAACACGTCCACGCTGTCATAATTTTCCGCAACGAAGACCGTCTCCCGCCCGCCCTCCGCGCTACAGCCGGGGGTCGACCGGCTCGGATTCCAGCGCGAGCACTCCGAACACGGCCTCGTGGATCCGCCACAACGGGTCGCCCCGCGCGGTCCGGTCCAGGGCCTCGAGTCCCAGGGCGTACTCCCGCAGCGCCAGCGACCGCTTGCGGCCGAGGCTGCGGTCCCGGAGCCGGGCCAGGTTGGCGGGCTCGGTGTAGTCGGGGCCGTAGATGATCCGCAGGTACTCCCGGCCCCGGACCTTGATGCCGGGCTGGGCCAGGCCGCGTCCCTCCCGGGTCAGGGCGGTCCGGGTCAGGTTGGCGTACGGCTTGACCACCATGCCCTCGCCGCCGGCCGCGGTCAGCGCCTCCCACCACGCGATCGCGGCCGCCACCGAGTCCGGGTCTGAGGTGTCCACCCGCCGCCGCCGGGTCACGGTGACCAGCCCCGGGGCGGCGTCGGCCAGCCGGTCGGCGAGGCCGAGATGCCAGCCGTGATCACGCTCGTGGTAGACGGCGCCCTCGGTGGCCAGCACCTGGAACGGGGCCAGCCGCACCCCGTCCAGGCCATCGACCGGCCAGCAGTAGTGCCGGTAGGCGGCGGTGAACGCCTCGGCGTTGGCGGCCCGGGCCGTGGTCCGCCCGCCAAGCGCCGTCACGTCGGCTCCCCGCGCGGCCGCCTCCCCGAGCAGGCGGACGGCCTCGGGCAGCGCGGCCCGCGCCGCGGCGCCGACCGCGGCGTACTGGTGCCGCAGCAGGTCCCCGGCCTTGACCGACCAGGGCATGAGCTCGCAGTCGAGCAGTATCCACCCGGTGCCGAGCTCGTCCCACAGCCCGGCCCGGCCGATCCCGGCGCGCACCGCGTCGAGCAGCGGGCGGGCGGTCGCGGGCGGGCTCTGTTCCCGGGCCGGCCCGCGGCCCGGCCCGAAGAAGGGCCGGCCGGTCCGGGTGTACACCGCCCCGGGCATACCGTCCGGCACCCCGAACCGGGCCCGGGCCGTCTCGTCGTCCCGGCAGGCGAGCAGCACGGCCCGCGAGCCCATGTGCTTTTCCTCGCATAGCACGTCGGTGACGCCGTCGGCCCGGTAGGCCGCGAACGCCTCAGCCGGGTGCTCCAGCAGGTCCGGCCGGCCGGACGTGGGGGCCGGGGCCATGGTGGGCGGCAGGTAGAGGAGCCAGCGCGGATCGACCGCGAACCGGCTCATGACCTCGAGCGCGCCGGCGGCGTTCTCCTCGCGGACCGTGACCCGGCCGTGGTACGCGGTCTCGATCACCCGCTTGCCCAGCACGTCGGTGATGTCCAGCACCCCGGGGTCACGCCGGGCCGGAGCGGCGGGCCCCGCCGCGGCCCCGGCGGACGGCGGGAAGGGCCGGGCGGGCTCGTACCAGACCCGTTCGGCCGGGACCGTCACGATCTCCTTCTCGGGGTAGCGCAGCGCGGTCAGCCGGCCGCCGAACACGCACCCGGTGTCCAGGCACATGGTGTTGTTGACCCACTCCGGGTCCGGCGTGGGCGTGTGCCCGTACAGGACCATGGCCCGGCCCCGGTAGTCGTTGGCCCACGGGTAGCGGACCGGCAGCCCGAACTCGTCGGTCTCCCCGGTGGTGTCCCCGTACAGCGCGAAGCTGCGCACCCGGCCGGACGCGCGCCCCTGGTACGCCTCCTTCAGCCCCGCGTGCGCCACCACCAGATGGCCCGCGTCCAGCACCAGGTGCGAGACGAGGCCGTGGCAGAACGCGGCAACGTCCTTGCGGAAGGCCTCGTCCTCGGCGGCCAGCTGGCTCAGCGTCTCGGCGAGGCCGTGACTGATCTGCACGTTCCGCCCTGACAGAGCCCTGGTCAGCTTGTTCTCGTGGTTGCCGGGCACGGCCAGGGCGTGACCCGCCGCCACCATGCCCATCACCAGCCGGAGCACCCCTGCCGAGTCCGGGCCCCGGTCCACCAGGTCGCCCAGGAACACCGCCGTCCGGCCCTCTGGCGGGACCGCGTCCACGGCCCGGCCTGGCGCATCCCGGATCACCCGGTAACCGAGTTTCGCCAGCAGCGCCTCCAGTTCGGTGCGGCAGCCGTGCACGTCGCCGATCACGTCGAACGGCCCGGTCCGGTCGCGGTAGTCGGTGAGCAGCCGTTCACGGACCACCACGGCCGCCTCGATCTCGGCGGGCGTGCGCAGCACGTGGATTTTGCGGAACCCCTCCCGGTTGAGTCCCCGGAGCGACCGGCGCAGCTGGTCATGCTGGCGGTGAATCACGGAGCTTGCGAACGTACGGTCCGGCCGGCCGGAATTTCGTTGCGTACAGAGGTTTTCCGGCAGGTCCAGCACGATCGCGACGGGCAGCACGTCGTGCGCGCGGGCGAGTTCCACGAGCTGCTTGCGCGCGAAGGGCTGCACATTGGTCGCGTCCGCGACCGTCAGCCGGCGGGCCGCCAGCCGCTTGCCCGCGATGTAGGCGAGCACGTCGAACGCGTCGGCGGTCGCGGCCTGGTCGTTCTCGTTGTCGGCGACCAGTCCGCGGCAGAAGTCGCTGGAGATCACCTCGAACGGGCCGAAGTGCTGGCGGGCGAACGTGGTCTTGCCCGAGCCGGACACGCCGATCAGGACGACCAGGGACAGCTCGGGGATGCCCAGCTCGCGGGGCTCTGATTCGGTGCTGGCTGGCTCAGGCACGGGTGAACACCGCCAGCTGGGTGGGCGGGCCGACCTCGGGGTCGTCCGCGCCGATGGGCAGGAAGCGGACCTGGTAGCCGCGGCGCCCGGCCACCCCGGCCGCCCAGTCGCGGAACTGCGGCCGGGTCCACTCGAACCGGTGATCCGGGTGCCGCATCGCGCCGGGGCGCAGGTCAGGAAAGCGCACGTTGTGCTCCGCGTTCGGCGTGGTCACCACGACCGTGCCCGGCCGCGCCGCACCGAACACGGTCTGCTCCAGCGCGCCGAGCCGCGGCGGGTCCACGTGCTCGATGACCTCCATGAGCACCGCCGCGTCGAGGCCGGCCAGCCGCGCGTCGGCGTAGGTGAGCGACGACTGCAGCAGGTCCACCCGTTCCCGCTGCCGCTCCGGCATCGCGTCGAGGTGCAGCCGCCGGGCGGTGCGTTCCAGGGCCCGGTGGGACACGTCGACGCCGAGGATCCCGGCTACGGAGGGTTCGCGGAGCAGCATGCTGACCAGGCGTCCCTCGCCGCAGCCCAGGTCGGCGACGCGTGCGGCGGAGGATTCACGCAGCACGGTGTCGCGGAGGACGGTGAGCACGGCGTCCCGGCGTTGCTGGGCCAGCGGACTGCGGGGCGGCGCGGTGCTGCCGGCCACGATCCCCGGTGCCGCGATTGCCGCCTCGTCCGGCGTCTCCGGTACCGCGTTGTCCAGGGCCTCCGGTTCCGTGTCGTCCACCTCGGCCAGGCGCGCCACCGCGCTCGCGGCCAGCGTCCGCTGATGAGCCAGGTAACGGTGGGTGATGAGGTCCCGCTCGGGGTGAGCGGCCAGCCAGTCCCCGCCCGCCCGGAGCAGCTTGTCGATCTCGCCGGTGTCGACCCAGTAGTGCTTGCTGTCGTCCAGCACCGGCAGGAGCACGTACAGGTGACTGAGCGCGTCGGCCAGCCGGACCTGGCCCGCCAGCCGGACAGTGAGGTACCGCGAGTCGCCCCACTCCGGCAGTTCCGGGTCGAGGGGGATCCGGGTGGCCTGGACGTCCCAGCCGAGCGGCCCGAGCAGCCGGCCGGCCAGGTCGGCGCCGCCGTGGCAGGACAGTGCCGGGATGCTGATCTCCAGGGGCAGCGCCCGGGCGGCCAGGTCCGGCCGGGCGTCACACCGGCCGGTCATCGCGGTGCGGAAGACCTTGCCCAGCGCGACCGCCAGCATGGACGAGGCCGCGTAGGGCCGGTCGTTGACGTACTCGGCGAGCGAGAACGCCTCCGGGCCGCCGCCGCCCCCGGATCCGCTCCGCCGGTGGCCGCGGACCAGCGCGATCGGGTCGATCTCCAGCAGGAGGGCCGCGGTGCAGCGCTCCTCGCCCGCCTCGGGATAGAACACGTGCGCCTGGCCCGCGGACACGGCGAAGCTCTGCAGCCGGTCCGGGTGCTTGTGCAGCAGGTAGCCCAGATCCGTCGCCGGTGGCTCGGTCAGCGTGATGGTCAGCAGCATCGGCAGCTTCCGCGAGGGCGCAGGTGATTGCACGATCCTGGCACAGCGAAGCGGTGGCCTGCTTCTCGATAAATTGGCCGCCCGGAGCGGGGCCGAGCGGACGGCCCGGGTCATGGCGGGAAGCGCAGGCCCGGAGCCGCCTGCCCTAAAGGTCGCCTCCGTCACCCACCGCAGGGCCGCGGGCCGGCCGGACGCCGGGGGGCCGGGGCCCCTAGCGGAATGCCTGTTCAGCGGCTACAAATCAGTCATGACCGCTGTAGCCGGCCGGGGAGACGCACCGAGCACCGAGTCATCCGGGTCGTCGGGGGAGGCGCCTGCCGCGGACAGCGGGCCGCGCCGGATCGTCGTCGCCGGTGACTGGCACGGCAACGAGGACTGGGCGCTCAGCGTCATCCGGCGCGTCCCGGCCCTGCTCGCCGGCGAAAGCCAGCGGCTCATCCTGCATCTGGGGGACTTCGGCATCTGGCCGGACCGGGCCGGGCAGGAGTACCTGGACCGGGTCAGCGGGGCCCTGGCCGGGGCGGGCGCCGAACTGTGGTTCGTGGACGGCAACCACGAGGACTTCGGCCGGCTCGGCCAGCTGGATCAAAAGCCCGGCCCTGATGGGCGCGTGACGGTAGTCCCGCGGGTCATGCACCTGCCCCGCGGCTACCGCTGGAACTGGCACGGCCTCACGTGGCTGGCCTGCGGAGGCGCGGTGAGCCTGGACCGGGCGGTCCGCACGGAAGGCCTGGACTGGTGGCCGCAGGAGGAGATCACCACCGAGCAGGAGGTGGCCATCTCGGGCGGCGGCCACGCGGACGTGATGGTCTGCCATGACTGCCCGTCGGGCGTCGCCCACACCTTCGCCCGCCCGCCACCCGAATGGGCGCCCGAAGACCTGGCCCGTAACGACGCGCACCGCCGCCGCCTGCAGCGGATCGTGGACGCGGTCATGCCCGTCTACCTGATCCATGGCCACCTGCACCGCGCCTACCAGCGCACCTGTGACTTCGGCTACGGGCCGGTGAAGGTGACCGGGCTGGATGCGGACAACCGGTTGCGGAACTTCGCGACGCTGGACGTGACCTCGATGCGGTGGGACGTGCGCGCCGGCTGGTTCAGCCGCTTCCGGCGCAGCGCCGTGGTCGGCTGAGTCCGGCCGCGCTCACTCCGGCGTGCCGAGATCTATCTGATATCAGGATTCTGTACACCCAGAGCGACCGCTACGCGTCTCTCTGTTAGAAAGTGGGGCACGGCTGGGGGGGAGCCTGGCCGGGCCAGGGACCGAACCCCGCTAACGAAAGAGGGCCAGGCATGTTAGATGTGCGCGACAGCGTGAGGGGACGCCATCGCCGCCAGTGGATCACCCGGCGGGCCCGCGGCCTCCAAGGCCGCGTCATGCGAGCGGTACTCAACCGGGTGGCGACACCCGAGATGCATCACGCCGCGCTCCTGCTCGGGTACGACATCGCGCTCGGGCATGGGCGGGAAGGCATCTTCCGCTATCTGGACGAGTTCAGCACTGGGACCGAGATCGGCCGCACGGTGCGGTACGGGCGGCCAGAGGAGCGCGAGGGTGCCGTCGAGGCCCTCATCCTGGAACTCTGCCTGTACAACTGAGTCACAACGGGCGCTGGCGACGCCCCCCCGGGGCCGGTGCTGAGGGCTGGAACAGCCGGGGCAAGTGGCATCATGAACGTGCCGCCTGCCCCGGCTGTGTCTCCTGGTGAGTGGCGTGGTCCGCAGTGGCGGGCGTACCTGATCGTCCTTGACCACGGTGACGCGCGTACCCGCCCCCGGCGCCGAAACGGAGGCTACTCCGGTTATAGTGGGCGGTAGCGGAGGACCCTCCGGTTGGTTCTCGCAGCTCCGTGCTGGTTGAGGCGGCGCGGTGGCGGGGACGGCGACAGCATCGGCTTCGAGGAGCTCAGTCATGCCCGACACCCCATTCTTTGATCAGGCCGCGCCCGCAGCAGGGCGGGGCCGGACAACGCCGGATCGGCTGGATGGCACGGTTGCGCTGGTGACCGGCGCGTCGAGTGGCATCGGCGCGGCCACGGCCATCGTGCTCGCGGCCGGGGGGGCAGCGGTGGCGGTCGCGGCCCGGCGCAAGGACCGGCTGGAGGAACTCGCCGCGGGCATCCGCGAGCAGGGCGGGACGGTGCTGGTGCTGGAGTCGGATATCACCGACGAGCAGCAGGCCACCGACGCGGTCGAGCGGACGGTCGCCGAGCTGGGCCGCCTCGACACGCTCATCAACAACGCGGGGGTGATGCTGCTGGGCCCGGCGGTCGGTGCGCCGCTGGAGGAGTGGCAGCGGATGGTCGACCTCAACGTGATGGGCCTGCTCTACTGTGCGCACGCGGCGCTGCCCCATTTGCTCCGTGCGGCCGAGGACGGCCCGCGCCAGGTGGCAGACATGGTGAACATCAGCTCCACGGCGGGCCGGATCGCCCGCAACGGCAGCGCCGTTTACACCCTGACCAAGCACGGCATCGGCGCGTTCAGCGAGGCGCTGCGCCTGGAAGTCACCCAGCGGCACGTGCGCGTCTGCCTGGTCGAGCCGGGCGCGACCGCGACGGAACTGGCCGGCCACAACCGGCCTGAGGTGCTCCAGGCCATGCGGAGCCAGGTCACCGGCATGCAGCCGATGGGAGCCGAGGACATCGCCGACGCGATCGCCTACATCGTGACCAGGCCGCGGCACGTCGCAGTCAACGAGGTGCTGATCCGCCCGACCGAGCAGGCCTAGTCAGGCTGGCCGCCCGCCGCGCGGTTGCCGCCCGGCGGCGGCTCCGTGCAGGAATGACCTCAGCCCACCGCCAGGACCAGCACCACCACCAGCAGTATCAGCAGGACGATCACGACCACGCCGACGATCGCGTTGGTGTGTCCGCTGGCGTTCTTCGTTCCTGCGTGGTGCTGGCCGCGCAATAGCTCCCCCTCAGATAGTTGGGCCGCCACGCTGCGCCCAGGCCGCGTCTCTACCCGCAGAAACGCACTCTGCACGTGTCAGCACGCATCGGACTGATCACTCAGGCAGCACCGACCCGGGAGGCCTGGCTCGGCGAGCCAGGTCAACCCGAAAAGATTTGCGAAAGAAAAGCTTAAACTGGTCCTTAAGACATCGACCCAAGGCGCATCCTGGCCAGATGGTCGCCTCGGACCCGGCCCGCGAGCCGGCGCTGGAGCGGGCCATGCCCGCCGACGCCGTGCCCGGCTCCACCATCCCCGAGGACACCGAGGCCGAGATCCTGCTTCAGGATGGCACATGGGC
>JAOPYP010000277.1 GCA_025964635.1 Actinomycetes bacterium
GGCTCGGCGGCCAGCCCGGCCGCGACCGGCGGGACCACCGGCGGCGGAGCGACGGTCCGGCGGCGGCTGGCCCGGCTCGGTGCGACCCGCGGCGGCGGGATCAACCCCGTCCTCGAGCCGATGATCAAGACAATACGGGCGACCCACCCCAAGGCCGACGTCCGGCTCATCGAGCACGCCTACGAGGTGGCCGCGCGCTGGCACACCGGCCAGAAGCGCAAGAGCGGTGACCCCTACATCACCCACCCGCTCGCCGTGGCCACGATCCTCGCCGAGCTGGGCATGAACCACGAGACGCTGTGCGCGGCCCTGCTGCACGACACCGTGGAAGACACCGACTACTCCCTCGACCAGCTGCGGGCCGACTTCGGGGACGAGATCGCCGCCCTGGTCGACGGCGTCACCAAGCTGGACAAGGTCAAGTACGGCGAGGTCGCCGAGGCCGAGACCGTGCGCAAGATGGTCGTCGCGATGGCCCGCGACATCCGGGTCCTGGTCATCAAGCTCGCCGACCGGCTGCACAACATGCGCACGCTGCGCTACCTGACGCGGGAGAAGCAGGAACGCAAGTCGCGTGAGACGCTGGAGATCTTCGCACCGCTGGCCCACCGGCTCGGCATGAACACGATCAAGTGGGAACTTGAGGACCTGGCCTTCACGACCCTGTACCCCAAGCGGTACGACGAGATCGCCCGGCTGGTCTCCGAGCGGGCCCCCCGCCGCGACGTCTTCCTCCAGGAAGTCATCGAGGACGTCTCCACCGACCTGCGCGAGGCCAAGGTCAAGGCGCGGGTGACCGGCCGGCCCAAGCATTACTACTCCGTCTACCAGAAGATGATCGCCCGCAACGTGGGCTTCGACGACATCTACGACCTGGTGGGCATCCGCGTCCTGGTGGACTCGGTGCGCGACTGCTACGCGGCGCTCGGCACGGTCCACGCCCGGTGGAACCCCGTTCCCGGGCGGTTCAAGGACTACATCGCGATGCCCAAGTTCAACATGTACCAGTCGCTGCACACGACCGTGATCGGGCCGGGCGGCAAGCCGGTCGAGCTGCAGATCAGGACCTGGGGCATGCACCGCCGCGCGGAGTACGGCGTGGCCGCGCACTGGAAGTACAAGGAGGAGGTGGCCGGCGGCGGCGGCCGCGGCGGCCGGGACGGCACCGGCGACATGGCCTGGCTGCGCCAGCTCGTGGACTGGCAGCGGGAGACGGCCGACCCGGCCGAGTTCCTGGAGTCGCTCCGCTTCGACCTCGGGGCCGCCGAGGTTTACGTGTTCACCCCCCGCGGCGAGGTCATCGCGCTGCCGCAGGGGGCCACGCCGGTGGACTTCGCCTACGCCATCCACACCGAAGTGGGGCACCGGACGATCGGGGCCCGGGTCAACGGCCGCCTGGTGGCGCTGGAGAGCGCCCTGGACAACGGCGACGCCGTCGAGATCTTCACCTCCAAGGCCCAGGACGCCGGGCCGAGCCGCGACTGGCTGGGGTTCGTCAAGAGCGCCCGGGCCCGCAACAAGATCCGGCACTGGTTCTCCAAGGAGCGCCGGGAAGCCGCGACCGAGACCGGGAAGACTGCCATCGCCCGGGCCATGCGCAAGCACGGGCTCCCGCTGCAGCGCGCGGCCACCGGGGACGCGCTGGTCCACATCGCCACCGAACTGCACTACCCGGACCTGTCCGCGCTGTACGCGGCGGTGGGGGAGGGCCACGTCAGCGCGCAGTCGGTGGCCGCCAAGCTGGTCCAGTCGGCCGGCGGGATGGCCGGGGCCCAGGAGGACCTGGCCGAGGCCACGCTGCCGACCCGCGCGACGCGACCCCGGCCGCTGGGTGATTCAGGCGTCGTGGTGGAAGGCGCCGCCGACGTGTGGGCGCGGCTGTCCAAGTGCTGTACCCCGGTGCCCGGAGACGAGATCACCGGCTTCATCACCCGCGGCCACGGGGTCTCGGTCCACCGGGCCGACTGCCTGAACCTCCGCCACCTGCTCGACTCGCAGCCCGAGCGGCTGGTCGCGGTGCGCTGGTCGCCCACGGAAGACTCGCTGTTCCTGGTGGCCATCCAGGTGGAAGCGCTGGACCGGACCGGCCTGCTCTCCGATGTGACCCGGACCATCTCCGACCAGCACGTGAACATCCTGTCCGCCTCGGTCACCACGACCAGGGACCGGGTCGCGGTCAGCCGGTTCACGTTCGAGATGGGCGACCCGAAGCACCTGGGTCACGTGCTCCGCGCGGTCCGGGCCATCGACGGCGTCTACGACGTCTACCGCATCACGAGTTAGCCGGAGAGTTCGGCGAGGGTGCGCTCGGCCTCCTCGAGCCAGGACTGGCGGGCGGCGATGGCCTCCTCGGCCTCGGTGGCGGCGCGGGTGTCGCCGCGCTGTTCCGCCTTGGCCCGCCGCTCCTCCAGGCTGGCTATCGCGGTGCGGATCTGCTCGACGGTACCCTGGGCCCGGGCCAGCGCCTCGGGGTTGGAACGGCGCCACTGGTTGTCCTCGGCCTTGCGGACCGCGTCCTCGATCCGGCGCAGCCCCTGCTCCAGGCGGTCGTGCGCCTCACGGGGCACCGACCCGGCCTGCTCCCAGCGTTCCTGGATCGAGCGCAGCGCCGACCGGGCGGCCCGCACGTTGGTCACCGGCACCAGCGGGCCGGCCTCCTCCAGCAGCGCGGACTTCACCGCCGCGTGCTCGCGCAGCTCGTTCTCCTTGGCCGAGAACACGTCGCCCCGGGCGGCGAAGAACTGGTCCTGGGCGCCCTTGAACCGGCCCCAGAGCTCCTCCTCGTCGCTGCGGCCCGCCCGGCCCGCCGCTTTCCAGGACCGCATCAGGTCACGGTAGGCCGCCGCGGTGGGTCCCCAGTCGGTGGACGCGGCCAGCGCCTCCGCCTCGACGACCAGCTTCTCCTTGCGGGCCTTGGCTTCCTCACGCTCATCTTCCAGCCCGGCGAAGTAGGCCTTGCGCCGCTTGGCGAACGCGTTGCGGGCGGACGACAGCCGCTTCCACAGCGCGGTCTCGACCGCCCGGTCGGCCCGCGGGGCGGCCTTCCACTCCTCGAGCAGCTGGCGCATCCGCTCCCCGCTGATCTTCCAGTGGGTGGCCTCGGCCGCGATCTGCTCGGCCTCAGCGACGATGCGTTCCTTGTACGTCCTGGCCTCGACCTTGGCCTGCTCCCGGGCCGCGCGGACCTCCTCGCGGCGGCTGTCCACCTGGCCGGTCAGCGCCTCCAGCCGGGTCTTCAGTGAGTCGAGGTCGCCGATCGCGTTGGCCGTGGCCACCGCTTCCAGCAGCCGGTCGATGGTGGCCCGGGCGTTGGCCGGGGATAGGTCGGTGGCGGCGATGCGCTGCTCGAGCAGGGCGACCTCGGTCTCCAGCCCCTCGTACTTGCGGCGGAAGAAGGCGAGCGCCTCGTCCGGGCTGCCCGCCTGCCATGAGCCAACCACCCGCTCGCTCCCGTCGGCACGCACGTAAACCGTGCCGTCGTCAGCTACCCTGCCCCACGGATCGTTGGCGGTGCTCACCGCTAACCTCCTGCTCAGCCCTGGGTCCTGGCATCCTTGCCAGGCTCAGGTCTTCTTGATGGTGACGCTTTCTATAACGACTTTCTCCTTCGGGTGCCCATCCCCTGACCCATTGGCGTTGTCGCTGCCCGCCCTGGCCACATTCTGGATGATCCCGAGTCCTTTGACGACCTCCCCGAACGGGGTGTAGCTGGGTGCCAGCGTCGAGTTCTTGTACACGATGAAGAACTGGCTGCCGTTGGTGTTGGGGCCGCTGTTCGCCATCGCGATCGTGCCCTGCGTGTACTTGGCACCGGCCAGGTTTTCGTTGTTGAACTTGTAGCCGGGGCCGCCGCTGCCAGTGCCGGTCGGGTCCCCGCACTGCAGCACGTAGAGGGGGCTGACGGTGGTCAGCCGGTGGCAGTGGGTGCCGTTGAAGTAGTTCTTGGCCGCCAGGTACACGAACGAGTTGACCGTGCAGGTCGCCTTGCTGTTCAGCAGGCTGATGACCACGTCGCCCCGGTTGGTGCGGATGGTGGCCTGGTAGGCCGCCTTGTAGTCGGGTTTCGCCGGCGGTGCGCCCACGGTCCGGCTGGCCGTCCCGCTGGCTGGGTAGCTGCACGTGGTTGCGGGTTCCGCCTGCGGGGAGGCCGAGGCAGAGGCGCTCGCGGAGGCGGACGGCGCCGCGGAGGCCGAGGACGTCGCGGAGACCGCCGCGGCCTTGCTTCCGCCCGGGCCAGCGAACAGGAAGTAACCGCCCACGCCCAGCCCGGCGACCACGCAGCAGACCACGGCCACTATCGTGATCTGGCGTGCCTTGTGGGCCCGCTGGGCGCGCCGCGCCTGCTGGCGCAGCATGCGTTCACGGGCCAGCTTGCGCTGCCGCTCCTTCTTACCGGTCACCGATCCGTTCCTCCTGGCTGCCTGTTGCCTGCTTACCAGCGAAACTTCGCGAATGGTACCGGCACCCGCGAGGTCGTGACGTCGCTGTTATCGGTTCGCGGCTGGGCTGAGTAGATCGGTAGCCTGTAGCGGCGGAAGTTGACCGTGAGTCCGCCATCTGTCCCGAACGCGCCAAGGAGGTCGTTCCGTGCTAGTTGCCGGGTTTCCGGCTGGCTCCTTCGCCGCCAATTGCTATCTGGTGGCCCCGGAGCCAGGCGCGGAGTGCGTGATCATCGACCCGGGTGAGGACTCGGAAGGCGGCATCGCGGAGATCATCGCCGAGCACCGGCTGAAGCCGGTCGCGGTGCTGCTCACTCACGGTCATATCGATCATGTGTGGTCCGTGGCCCCGGTCTGCGGGGCGCGCGGCATCCCGGCGTACATCCACCCGGACGACCGGGCCCTGCTGTCCGACCCGGCCCGCGGGCTGCCGCTGGGCGCGGGCCAGCAGCTGTTCGGCGGCCTGGAGTTCACCGAGCCTGACGACGTCGAGGAACTCACCGACGGGACGGTGCTGAACCTGGCCGGCCTGGAGATCACCGTGAACCACGCGCCCGGGCACACCGCGGGATCCGTGGTGTTCCGCTCCGACCCGGCCATCATGTTCTCCGGTGACCTGCTGTTCGCCGGGTCGATCGGGCGGACCGACCTGCCCGGGGGCGACACCGCCGCCATGATGGACAGCCTGGCCCGGGTCTGCCTGACCCGGCCGGACGAGACGCGGGTGCTGCCGGGCCACGGGCCGCAGACGACCATCGGTGCCGAGCGGGCCAGCAATCAGTTCCTGGCCGCCCTGGAGCGGGGTACCGGGCTGGGCGGACCGGGACGATCTACGGGGCTGTGATGGAGAGGCTGAGCACGAAATGATCCGAACCCACGGGGCGGGCACGCTGCGCGCCGAGCAGGACGGCCAGACGGTGACGCTGGCTGGCTGGGTGGCCCGCCGCCGCGACCACGGCGGGGTCACCTTCATCGACCTGCGCGACGCCAGCGGCATCGTCCAGGTCGTGTTCCGGGGCGAAGGCGACGACGGGCCCGCGCACGCGCTGCGGGCCGAGTTCTGCGTCAAGGTCACCGGCCAGGTCCGGCGCAGGCCGGCCGGCAACGAGAACCCTGAGCTGCCTACCGGCGAGATCGAGGTGGCGGCGGACGAGCTGGAGATCCTCGGCGAGGCGGACCCGCTGCCGTTCCCGGTCGACGGGGCGGGGGAGCTCAACGAGGAGACCCGGCTCCGGTACCGCTACCTGGACATGAGACGCGCCGAGACCGCCGCCGCGCTGCGGGTCCGCTCGGAGGCCACCTACCTGATCACCGACGTGCTGCGCGGCCACCGCTTCGTGTACGTGGAGACGCCCGACCTGACCCGGTCCACCCCCGAGGGCGCCCGCGACTTCCTGGTCCCGGTGCGGCTGAAGCCCGGTCACTGGTACGCGCTGCCCCAGTCGCCGCAGCTGTTCAAGCAGCTGCTGATGGTGGGCGGTCTGGAGCGGTACTGGCAGCTGGCCCGCTGCTTCCGGGACGAGGACTTCCGGGCCGACCGGCAGCCCGAGTTCACCCAGATCGACATCGAGATGAGCTTCATCACCCGGGAAGACGTGGTCGGGGTCGCCGAGGACCTGGTCGCCCGGCTGTGGTCTGAGGTCGCCGGCTATGAGCTGCCCCGGCCGGTCCCGCAGATGACCTACGCCGAGGCCATGGCGAGGTTCGGCTCGGACAAGCCGGATCTCCGCTTCGGGTGCGAGCTCACAGACCTGACCGGCTTCTTCGCGCAGTCCTCATTCCGGGTGTTCCAGGCCCCTTACGTGGGGGCGGTGGTGATGCCCGGCGGTGCCTCGCAGTCCCGCCGGGAGCTGGACAACTGGCAGGAATGGGCCCGGGCCCGGGGCGCCCGGGGGCTGGCCTACGTGCTGACCGACCCCGCGGGGCAGGTCTCCGACTCCGGCCCCGTGGCCCGGCACCTGTCCGCCGGGGAACGCGCCGGGCTGCCCGCCGCGGCGGGGGCCGGGCCCGGCGACGCGGTGTTCTTCGCGGCCGGCCCGCCGCAGCAGACCCGGTCCCTGCTCGGCGCGGCCCGGCTGGAGATCGGCCACCGGCTCGGCCTCATCGACCCCGACGCCTGGGCTTTCACCTGGGTGGTGGACGCGCCGATGTTCGAGGAGGACGGGTCGGGCGGGTGGACCGCGGTGCACCACCCGTTCACCGCGCCGCTGCCGGAATGGGCGGACAAGTTCGCCGACGAGCCGGGCAGCGCCCTGGCGGACGCCTACGACCTGGTCTGCAACGGCAACGAGATCGGGGGCGGGTCCATCCGTATCCACCAGCCCGCGATGCAGCAGAAGGTGTTCGACGTCATCGGGCTGTCCCGGGAAGAGGCCCGGTCGCAGTTCGGCTTCCTGCTCGACGCGCTGCGCTTCGGGCCGCCCCCGCACGGCGGCATCGCGTTCGGCTGGGACCGCCTGATCATGCTGCTCGCGAAGCGGGACACGATCCGCGACGTGATCGCCTTCCCCAAGGCGGCGTCCGGCTCCGACCCGCTCACCGGCGCGCCCACGCCGATCACGCCCGAGCAGCGGCGGGAGGCGGGTATCGACGTCGTCATCCCGCCGGGCGGCGACACGCCGGCCCCCACCCCCGGAACCTGACCGCCAGGCCCTGAGCTCCGCGGGAGCCGGCCGCCGGGAACTGAGCACGGCGAACTGACCGCGGCGCCGGGGGAGCGGGCGCCCGGGTCAGCCGGCCCGGAGCCGCCCGATCACCGGGGCGAAGGCCCGCATGAACGGCTCGTGCACGGTGAGGAACGAGAAGCCGTACCGCTGACGGCGCTCCAGCACCTGCTCAGCGATCTCGTCGATGGTGCCGATGAGCAGGAATGGGGTGTCCAGCACCTGCTCCGGCGTGAAGCCCGGGAACCGCTCGGCGGCCAGCTGCGGCGCGGCGGCGCGGCGATCGTCGGTGACGACCACGGCCTGGACCAGGACGTTGAGCTCCAGGTCGGCGAAGCGCTCACCGGCCTGCTCCCGGATGAACCGGACCCGCTCGGCGGCCTCGTCCGCGCTGGCCATCCGGAACGTCCCCGGGGGCTGCCCCGGCGCCTGGACCGCGCCGGCCAGGGCGACGGTGTCGGCCCGCCGCGCGGCCAGCGCGAGTATCCGGTCGCCGGTCCCGCCGATGATGATCGGCGGCCCAGGCCGGCCGCTGGCGCGGCGCTGCACCGGGGCCTGCACGGGCAGGCCGAAGAACTCCCGCCCCGGCGCCCCGTCCGGGTACCCCTCCGAGCCAAACAGGCGGTCCAGTTCGTCCAGGGTGGCGGCCAGGTGGCCGGCCCGTTCCGCGAACGGCCGCCAGGCGATCCCCGCGGCGTCGTACTCCCATTTCATGTGCCCGGCGCCCAGGCCCAGTTCCAGCCGCCCGCCGGTGAGCAGGTCCACGGTGGCGACCTCGCGGGCGAGCAGGTGCGGGTTCCAGAAGCCGACGTTCAGCACCAGGGTGCCGACCCGCAGCCGCCGGGTGGCCGCTGCTGCCGCGACCAGCGGCGGGAACGGGGCCGGCGACCCCAGGTGGTCGGTGGTGAAGACGACGTCGTAGCCGGACTCCTCCGCGGCGGTGCAGTACCCGGTGAACTCCGCCTGGGACCGGATCGCGAACACGTTGCAGCTGAACCGGAAGTCGCGCATGCCGCCAGTCTGCCCCGGGCCTGCCGCCCCCGCCCCTGCCCTCTGCTCCCGGCGGAAATCCGGCGGCCGGCCCGCCCGGTACCGGGGCCGGGTCATGGGGTGTGGGCGGATAGTGTCGGAGTGTGGTAAGGGCAGGCACCGCTGACGGCGGTCAGGCGGACAGCCTCTTCGACGCGGCCGGGGAAGAGGCGGCACGGGCGGCGGCGCCGCTCGCGGTGCGGATGCGCCCGCGCACCCTGGACGAGGTGGTCGGCCAGCAGCACCTGACCGGCGAGGGAACACCGCTGCGCAAGCTGGCCGAGAACGACGCCGGCATGTCCGTGGTGCTGTGGGGGCCGCCGGGCACCGGCAAGACCACCCTGGCCCACGTCATCAGCCAGGTCACCAGCCGGCGGTTCACCGAGCTGTCGGCGGTCACCGCGGGCGTGAAGGACGTGCGCGCGGCGATCGAGGCCGCCCGGCGGGAACTGGGCCTGACCGGCGCCCAGACGGTGCTGTTCATCGACGAGGTGCACCGCTTCAACAAGGCCCAGCAGGATGCCCTGCTGCCCGCCGTGGAGAACCGCTGGGTCTCGTTCATCGGGGCCACTACCGAGAACCCGTCGTTCTCGGTGGTCGGGCCGCTGCTGTCCCGGTCCCTGCTGCTTACCCTGGAACCGCTCAGCGACGACGACATGCGCGAGGTGGCCGGCCGCGCGCTGGCCGACGAACGCGGCCTGGCCGGCGCGGTCAGCCTCGACGACGAGGCACTGGATCACCTGGTCCGGCTGGCCAGCGGGGACGCCCGGCGGGCGCTGACCTACCTGGAATCAGCCGCGCTCGGGCTGCGCCGGGGCGCCATCATCGACATCGCCGTCCTGGAGCGCGCGGTCGACCGCGCCGCGGTCCGCTACGACCGGGCCGGTGACCAGCACTACGACGTGATCAGCGCGTTCATCAAGAGCATCCGGGGCAGTGACGCCGACGCCGCGGTGCACTACCTGGCGCGGATGATCGAGGCCGGCGAGGACCCGCGGTTCATCGCCCGGCGGCTGATCGTGCACGCCAGCGAGGACGTCGGGATGGCCGACCCGTCCGCCCTGGGCGTGGCGGTCGCCGCGGCCCAGGCCGTCGAGTTCGTCGGCCTGCCCGAGGCCCGGATCAACCTGACCCAGGCCACCATCCACCTGGCGCTGGCCCCCAAGTCCAACTCCGTGATCAAGGCCATTGGCGCGGCCGCCGCCGACGTCCGCGCCGGGCTGGCCGGGCCCGTACCCGCGCACCTGCGGGACGGCCACTACCCGGGGGCGGCGCGGCTCGGCCACGGCCAGGGCTACGCCTATCCGCACGACTACGCCGAGGGCGTGGTCACGCAGCAGTACGCGCCGGATTCGCTGGCCGGCCGCACCTACTATGAGCCGTCACGGCACGGCGCCGAGGCGCGCTACGCCGATCGCTCCGAGCGGATCAGGGCGATCCTGGGCCGCGACGCCGAACCGGGCGGGCAGAGCGCGGCCGGGAACGGCCGGGACGGTTCCTGACCCGGCCGCCCCGGGCCGGCAAGATCCCGGCCCGGGGACCGGGCGCCGGGCCGCGCGGTCGCGGGATGGGAAGGCCCCCTGCGAGATAAGGTCAGGCAGATGAGGGAGCAGGCATGCTGAACGCGGTATGGGTGGCGGTCATCATCGCCGTCGCGTGCTGGGCGGTCCTGGTGATCGCCGCGGTGTACGTGCTGATCAAGCTGTCCAGGCTGATCACCCAGACGTCCGCGACCGTGTCCGGGCTGCGGGACAGCAGCGACACGGTGATCGCCCGGGCGCACGCCACGATCGACGCCACCGCCGGGCAGCTGGACCGGACCGACGAGATCACCGCGAGCATGGACCAGGTCGCGGCGGGCATGGCCGACCTCACCGGCCGGGTGACCGCGCTCGCGCCGCTGGCCAGGCTGGCCGCGGCCACGTCCGGCACCAGGCTGGCCCGCGTCTCGGCCTTCGTGTACGGCGTGCGGCACGCCGCGGAGCTGCGGGCCGCGGCCGGCGAGGCGAGGCGCGCCGCAGGCGTGTCCTCTCCGAGCCGGCTGTCCCGGGGGGTTCCGGGGGGTCGCCCCCCCGGGCCAGCACTGCCCGCCGGCCAGGCACCCGCTGGAGACCGCCCGGGGACCCGGTCATGATCCGCAGGCTGTTCTGGCTGATCCTCGGCGCGGCGCTCGGGATCAGCGGCTACCGCCGGGTGACCGCGGCGGCGCGGGCCATCATGCCGGCCCCGCGGGCCCGGGAAGTGGCCCGGTTCGCCGGGGATGTCCGTGAGGGCATGGACATCTACCGCCAGCGCCAGCTCGAGGCGTCACGTCCTGCCCTCGAAGGGCGCACCGACCATGAAGAGGATGGCCGTTGATGGAGTCGGCAGAGATTGCCCGCCGTTTCCTTGCGTATTTCTCCGAGCGCGGGCACACCGTGGTCCCCTCGGCGTCGCTGATCGCCGAGGATCCCACGCTGCTCCTGGTCAACGCGGGGATGCAGCCGTTCAAGCCGTACTTCCTCGGCCAGGCCAACCCGCCCTTCAGGCGGGCCACCAGCGCCCAGAAGTGCGTCCGCACGCCGGATATCGAGGAGGTCGGCAGGACCACCCGGCACGGGACGTTCTTCCAGATGCTGGGCAACTTCTCGTTCGGCGACTACTTCAAGGAGCAGGCCATCCCGTTCGCCTGGGAACTGCTCACCACGCCGGAGCGCGACGGCGGTTTCGGGTTCCCCGAGGACCGGCTGTGGGCCACCGTCTACCACGACGATGACGAGGCGGCCCGGATCTGGCGGGACGTGGTCGGCGTGCCGGAGAGCCGCATCCAGCGCCGGGGGATGGCGGACAACTTCTGGTCCATGGGGGTGCCCGGCCCCTGCGGTCCCTGCTCGGAGATCTACTACGACCGGGGACCGGACTACGGCCGGGACGGCGGTCCGGAGGCCGACGAGGACCGTTACCTGGAGGTGTGGAACCTCGTCTTCATGCAGTTCCTGCGGGGCGAGGGGGCGGGCAAGGAGGGCTGGCCCATCCTGGGTGAGCTGCCCTCCCGCAACATCGACACCGGCATGGGGCTGGAGCGGATGGCCGCCATCCTCCAGGGCGTCGACAACATTTACGAGATAGATACGTTGTGGAAGGTTCTCGACCGGGCGGCGGAGCTGACCGAGCAGAAGTACGGCCGCGACCACCGCGTCGACGTGTCCCTGCGGGTCGTCGCCGACCACGTGCGCACCGCGGTCATGATGGTGGCCGACGGGGTGCTGCCGAGCAACGAGGGACGCGGCTACGTGCTGCGCCGGATCCTGCGCCGCAGCATCTACAACCTGCGGCTGCTGGCCGGCGGGCAGCGTGGCGGCGGCAGCGACGGCCGCTACCTGCACGAGCTGGCCGACACCGCGATCAGCGCGATGGCCGACCAGTTCCCCGAGCTGCGTATCGAGGCGCCGCGGATCGCCGGCCTGATCGACGCCGAGGAGTCCACGTTCCTGTCCACGCTGCGCACCGGCTCGGCGATCTTCGACGCCGCGGTGGGCGAGACCAAGCGGCGGGGTACCACGTCGCTCTCCGGTGATCAGGCGTTCCAGCTGCACGACACCTACGGCTTCCCGATCGACCTCACCCTCGAGATGGCCAGCGAGCAGGGGCTCGCGGTGGATGAGGAGGGGTTCCGGCGGCTCATGGCCGAGCAGCGCCAGCGGGCCAAGCAGGACTCCCGGGAGAAGAAGACCGGCAACGCGGACATCTCGGTGTTCGCCGGGCTGCTGGCCAGGTCGGGGCCGGTGCTGTTCACCGGGTACGACGAGGTCAGCGGCGAGGCCACGGTGGCCGGGCTGCTGGCCGGCGGGGTGAGCGTGCCCGCCGCCGGCGCGGGCACCGAGGTCGAGGTCATCCTGGACCGCACCCCGTTCTACGCCGAGGGCGGCGGCCAGCTCGCGGACACCGGGCTGATCCGGGTGGCCAGCGCCCCCGGGGCGGCCGGCGGCGAGGTGGAGGTCCGCGACGTCCAGGCGCCCGTGCCCGGGCTCATCGCGCACCGGGGCGTCGTCACCTCCGGGGAGGTCGTGGTCGGCGCGCTGGCGGAAGCGATCGTCGACACCATGCGCCGCCGGGCGATCTCCCGCTCCCACACGGCGACGCACATGGTGCACCGCGCGATCCGCGGGGCCCTGGGCGACTCCGCGGCCCAGGCCGGGTCGGAGAACGCCCCGGGGCGGCTCCGCTTCGACTTCACGGCCGGCGGGGCGGTCCCGCTCACCGTGCTCCGCGATGTGGAGGACGAGGTCAACCAGGTTCTCATCGACGACCTCGAGGTCCGGGCCTTCGTCACCCCCATCGACGAGGCCCGCTCCATGGGGGCGATCGCCCTGTTCGGGGAGAAGTACGGCGACGAGGTCCGCGTGGTCGAGGTCGGTAGCTACTCCCGGGAACTGTGCGGCGGAACCCACGTGGCGCACTCCGGGCAGCTCGGGCTGATCAAGATCCTCGGTGAGGCGTCCATCGGCTCCGGCGTGCGCCGGGTCGAGGCCCTGGTCGGCACCGACGCCTTCCGCTACCTGGCCCGGGAGAGCGTCCTGGTCAGCCAGCTGACCGAGCAGCTCAAGACGCGCCGGGAAGATCTGCCGGACCGCGTCGCGGCCCTGGTCAGCCGCCTCCGGGAGGCCGAGCGTGACCTGGACCGGCTGCGCAGCGCCCAGATCCTGGGCGGCGCGGCCGAGCTGGCCGGCCGCGCCGAGGATGTGGGCCCGGTCGCGCTCGTCGTGCACCAGGTCCCGGACGGCACCACCGCGGACGATATCCGCAAGCTCGCCCTGGATATCCGGGGCCGGCTCCCGCAGCAGCGGCCCGCCGTGGTGGTGATCGCGGGCGTCCCGGCGGACCGGCCCGCGGTCGTGGTGGCGGTCAACGAGCCCGCCCGGGCGCTGAAACTGGCCGCCGGGGTACTCGTCCGCAGCGCCGCCCAGGCGCTGGGCGGAGGCGGCGGCGGCCGTGACGACATCGCCCAGGGCGGCGGCGCGCCGCAGGGCGACCGGGCCGGCCAGGCCATCGCGGAGGCATTTGATGCGGTTCGTGCGGTTGTCAGGGACATGACGTGACGCGGTGGCGTACGGTTAAACCGTGCTGCAGCCAACCCGTTGCGCGAACGAGACCGCAGGGCTGCGGAGCTCGCGGTTGAGGACGGGCGGGTTGAGGACTGGCGTGCGGCTCGGCGTCGACCCCGGTTCAGTCCGGATCGGCGTGGCCCGCTGTGACCCGGATGGCCTGCTCGCCACCCCGCTGGTCACCGTCCCGCGCGGCCCCGGCGACCTGGACCGCCTGGTCCGCCTGGCGCTGGAGCACGACGCGGTGGAGGTCATCGTCGGCCTGCCGACCAGCCTGTCCGGACGTGAGGGTGCCGCGGCTGCGGCGGCCCGGGCGTTCGCGGACAGCCTGGCCAGCCGCCTGGTGCCGATCCCGGTCCGGCTGGTGGACGAGCGGTTCACCACCGTGCTGGCCCACGACGCGCTGCGCCAGGGTGGCAAGGGCGGCCGGGCCCGGCGGCAGGTCGTGGACCAGGCGGCCGCCGCCCTGCTGCTGCAGGGAGCTCTGGACGCGGAGCGGGCCGGCGGGCGGCCCCCCGGCGAGATCGTCCCGGCCGGCCACGGGGCGGAAGGGTGAGCCGCCACGGGCGGCGGGGGACTCAGGGAGACCAGGACGACCAGTGGGGGCCAGAGGACTACCCGCCACCAGACGCGGACGAGCCCTTTCCCGCCGGTGAGTACGGCCAGGCCCGCAGCGACTGGGGGCGCAACCCCATCGCGACCGCCGGCACCGGTGACTTCCCGGTAGCGGGTTCCAGCCTCCCCCCGGGGTCCTACCCGCGGGATCCGGGCCACCCCGGTGAGGCGTTTGACTGGGGCCCCGATCCCCTGGGGCTCGACGCCCCCCGGGGCTCCGGTCAACGGGACGCCGATCCGCTGGGTTCCGATCCA
This sequence comes from Actinomycetes bacterium, assembly GCA_025964635.1. Taxonomy (GTDB): domain Bacteria; phylum Actinomycetota; class Actinomycetes; order Streptosporangiales; family Streptosporangiaceae; genus RYN-230. Next base: position 14,086 of record JAOPYP010000277.1, read on the forward strand.
CGGGGTTCCGATCCACGGGGCAGGGGCCGGGCTGGTGACCAGCCGCGGCACGAGCCCATGGCTCCCGACCGCTGGGCCCCGCAGGCGTGGGAGCCCCCGTCCTGGGAGCGGGCATCCTGGGACTCGGAGACGGCCGGGGCGGCCAGCTGGCTGAACCCGCCCGGGACCGGCCCGCACTGGGCGGAGCACGGCGACCCGCCCGGGGACCCGCGGGGTGCGGCCGGCTACGACCATCTGCAGGGCGGGGAACTCCCGCCGCTGCCCCCAGGCCCGCTGCCGGGCTCCGGGCACCCTTCCGGCCCGCTCCCGCCGCTGCCGGAGTCCGATTACCGGTGGGAAGACGCGCCAGCTGAGCCGCCGGCGGACCCGCGGTCCCACCCGCCCGGACGTGACCAGGACCGCCCCCGCCGCCAGTCCCGCCCCGGCGGGCCAGGCTCCGGAGCCGGGCCCGTCCCAGGCGGATATCCGGAGGACCTGGCCGGCTACCCGGGGGACGGTGCCGGCTACCCGGACAATCCCGCTGCCTACCTGCCTGACCGGGATGAACCGGCTGGCTACCCGGACCCGCGTGGCCGCGGCCACCGCGGCCACGCCGCGGCACCAGATGTCGGCCGGGCTCATCCTGGGTATGAGGGCTACGTGGACGACCCGCGTGACCTGGACATGGCCCCGGATCAGGGGCAGGAACCCCGGGACTTCGCTCCCTCCGGGAGCTGGTACCCGGGCGAGGAGGAGCCGCACGCCTGGGCTGAGGACGGCCCGGAGGGCGGCCTGCTGCCCGGGCTGGACCAGGGACAGGGATCCCGGCACGGGGGCGGCGGGGGACCCGCCGGGCCGGCCCGCAAGCGCCGCAGGCGCGGCCGCACCGTCCTGCTCGTGCTGCTGACGGTCTTCGTCGCGGTCGTCGCGGTCGTCGGGGGTGTCGGGTACCACTACTACCGCGTCTACATCAACCCGCCGGACTTCCCCGGTGCGGGCACCGGCCGTGTCGTCGTGCAGATCCAGCCGGGCCAGACCGCCAGCGCGGTCGGCGCCACCCTGGCCGGCAAGGACGTGGTGGCCAGCGCGCGGGCGTTTTCCAACGCGGCCAAGGCCAACCCCCGGGGCAACGCGCTCGAGCCGGGATACTACGCGGTGCACCGGCAGATGAAGGCCTCCCTGGCCCTGGCCCTGCTGCTCACGCCATCCTCCCGGCTGCAGAGCAAGGTCACGATCCCGGAGGGCTTCCGGGTGGCGCAGATCATCGCGCTGCTGGGCAAGCAAACCGGGAACCTGAAGGGGTACCAGCAGGCCCTCGCCCACCCGGCCGGTCTCGGCCTGCCCGCTTTCGCGAACGGCAAGCCCGAGGGGTACCTGTTCCCGGCGACCTACAGCATCCCGCCGCACACCACGCCGGCCGCCGTGCTCAAGATGATGGTCACCCAGTTCAAGCAGAACGCGCAGAGCATCGGGCTGCAGGCCTCCTCGGCCCGGGCCCAGGAGACGCAGGCCGCGGTCATCACGGTGGCCAGCCTCATCGAAGCCGAGGGCAAGCTGCCCCAGGACTTCCCCAAGATCGCCGAGGTGATCTACAACCGGCTCAACGCGAACCCGAAGATCAAGCTGCAACTCGACACCACCGTCCTGTACGGGATGTCGCTGGCGCACAAGACCGGGTTCAGCCTCAACTTCTCGTCGCCGTACAACACGTACCTGCACACCGGCCTGCCGCCTGGGCCGATCGACAACCCCGGCAACACGGCGATCCGCGCCGCGCTGCGTCCGGCTCACGGCAACTTCCTGTTCTTCCTGACCATCAACTCCAGGACAGGCCAGACCCTGTTCTTCAGCTCGGCCACGGCCTTCAACAACGCGGTGGCCAAGTACGGCAGTACCGGCGGGGGCACGGGTTCACGCACGGGCTCGGGCTGAGCGCCAGGACCATGAAAGCCGCGGTTCTCGGCTCTCCCATCGCTCACTCGCTGTCGCCGGTCCTGCACCGGGCGGGGTACCAGGCGCTGGGCCTGGCCGGGTGGACCTACGAGGCGACCGAGTGCGACGAGGGCGGCCTGCCCGGGCTGCTCGGGCGGTGCGGGCCGGACTGGGCCGGGCTGTCCCTGACCATGCCGCTCAAGCGCGCGGTGCTGCCCCTGCTCGATGAGGCCGAGCCGCTGGTGGCCGAGGTCGGCGCGGCCAACACCGTGATCTTCGACGGCGGCCGGCGCCACGGGTACAACACCGACGTCCCGGGCATGATCGCCGCGCTCGCCGAAAGCCTGCCCGCCCAGGAGGACGGCCGCCCCGGATCCCCCGCCGGGCTGGCCCGCGGGGGTGATCCCCCGGCCCTCATCCTGGGCGCGGGCGCGACGGCCTGCTCGGCGCTGGCCGCAGTGCGCGGGCTCGGCCTGGCCGAGGCGACGGTGGCGGTCCGCGACCCGCGCC
>JAOPYP010000321.1 GCA_025964635.1 Actinomycetes bacterium
TGCTCCGCCCTCTGCCGTCGCTACGGCACAGAGTCCCAGGCCTGGCCCGTGCGCTCGCACGTCACCTGCCGCGGGCCCGTGCGCTCGCACGCCGCCTGCCGCGGAAGATACCCCTGCCGCACAAGGCACACCTGCCCCGCCTGGCACAGCTCCCGCAGCAGATAAGGAACTCTCCCCGGGACAGGATCGTCATCCTGACCGTCGCGGCAGGCTGCACCCTCCTCGGCCTGGTCGCCACGGCAGGCGACGGCGGCACCCTCGGCGACGCGGCTGGGTTCCCGGCCCGCCAGCTCACCACGACACCAGGCACCACACCGGCCACGCCAGCCACGGCACGGTCAGGATCAGCGAAGCCCACCACCGCCACCCGGGCCCCGGCCCCGGCGCCGCCCGCCTCCGCCTGGTGCCAGCGGAGTTACCGCCTGGCCTGCTACTCACCGCGGCAGATCGCGCGGGCTTATGACCTGGCACCGCTGTACGCCCAGGGCCTGGACGGCCGGGGCCGCACGATCGTCATCGTGGACTCATTCGGGTCCCCGACCATCCAGCATGACCTGCGGGTCTTCGACAGCGCGTTCGGCCTGCCCGGGCCGCCCTCACTGCGGGTCCTGCGGCCGGTCGGCAAGGTGCCGCCCTACGACCCGCACAACCAGGACATGGTGGATGCGGCCGGTGAGACCACCACCGACGTGGAGGCCGCGCACGCCATCGCGCCCGGAGCCAGCATCCTGCTGGTCGAGACGCCCACGGCCGAGACGCTGAGCGGCGGGGGCTTCCCCCAGTTCGTGGCCGCGGAGAACTACGTGATCGCGCACCATCTGGGGGACGTCATCAGCCAGAGCTTCGGCATCCCCGAGCAGAACCTCCCGAGCCGGTCCGCCCTGCTGGCGCTGCGCTCTGCCTACCTCAGCGCTCACCGTCAGCACGTCACCGTGCTGGCCGCCACGAACGATTTCGGGGTCACCGGGCCCACGAAGGCCGGGGGCACGTTCCGCACGCAGCGGGTCGTCGACTGGCCGGCCTCCGACCCCCTCGTCACCGCCGTCGGCGGCACCACGCTGCACCTGACCCAGGGAGGCCGCCGGGTCTCCCCCGATTCCGCCTGGAACGAGAGCGGGAGTGCCGCCGTGGGCAGGTACGCCGGGGCGCTGCCCTGGGCCAGCAGCGGCGGCGTGTCGGCGATCTTCGGACGGCCCTCCTACCAGGCCCCGGTCCGCGCGGTCGTCGGGGATCGCCGCGGCATCCCCGATGTGGCGCTCAGTGCGTCGTTCAGCGGCGCGAGCCTCACCTTCGAATCCTTCACCGGCGCTCCGGGGATCTGGAAGCCGGCGGCCGGAACCAGCGTGGCCACGCCGTACTTCGCGGGCATCGTCGCGATCGCCGACCAGTCCATGCACACCCGGCTCGGACTGCTCAATCCGCTGCTCTACCGCCTGGAGCAGGCCCGCGCACCCGGCATCGTCCCCGTCACCAAGGGCGGCAACACGGTCAGCTTCAGGCAGGGCCGCAAGACCATCACGGTCGGCGGGTACCGGGCCGGGCCCGGGTACAACCTGGTTACCGGGGTCGGCACCATCGACGCCGCCCGATTCATCCACGATCTGCGGGCGCTGCGTACGCCGTCGTGCCAGCCGGCGGGGCAGGATGACGGAGGGAGGGCGACATGCGGGACGTGACACGGTGACCGGGCCTGCGGCTTTTGCTGACGGGCGGGCGCTGCGGGCGTGCTGGCATCCGGTCGCGTTCAGCCGCGACCTCGCGGACCGGCCGGTTCACGCCGACCTGCTCGGGGAGCCTCTGGTGGTGTGGCGCGGCGCGGACGGCCAGCCCCGGGCCAACTCAGATCTGTGCGTGCACCGCGGCACGGCGCTGTCGCTCGGGTGGATCAGCGGGGATGACCTCGTCTGCGCCTACCACGGCTGGCGTTACCGAGCGGATGGGCGCTGCGTGGCCATCCCGCAGCTGGAGAACCCGGCGCAGGTGCCGGCCAAGGCACGGATCGGCGCGTTCGGCTGCCAGGAACGCTACGGCCTGGTGTGGGTGACTCTGGAAGAGCCGCGCTGGCCGCTTCCTGGCGTGCCCGAACTGGAGGACGGGGGCTGGGACGTGGTGACGGCCGGGCCGTACCGCTGGGCCTGTGATGCCGCCCGCCAGGTAGAGAACTTCACGGACTTCGGGCACTTCCCCTGGGTCCACCCCGGTTTGCTGGGCGATCCGGACCGGCCGGTGGTGCCCCGCCACGAGGTCCGCACCGAGGGGCACGTGCTGCACTACTCGATCGTCCGGCCGGAGGCACCCAACCGCGATGACTTCCCGGTGTTCGGGAACGAGCAAGCCGGCCCGCCGGAGCGGCGCAGCCGCTACGAGCTGCACCTGCCCTACACGATCGCGCTGCGACTGGGCTGGGGCGGGGACCGCGCCATGGTCTACTTTTTCGCCTCTCAGCCCCTCGCGGCTGACCGCTGCGCCGGGTATGTCGTCATCGGGCGCAACTACAACCTCAGCCAGCCCGCGGAGGTCATCCAGGAGTTCGAGGACACGATCTTCGGCCAGGACCAGCGGGTCGTCGAGTCCCAGCGCCCCGAGCGGGTGCCCTTCGACCTGGCCGCCGAGCTGCACCTGAAGTTCGACGCGGTGGCGGTCGCCTACCGTAAGGCCATGCGGTCGGCCGGCCTGGCCACCAGTGACATGCCCCCCGCTCAGGAGCCGACCGACCATCAACCCGGGTGATCTGCGGCGCCGGGCAGCGAAGTAGCGTTTGGCATCGTCGCTGGCGGATAGCTGGCTTCGTTTAGCCGACTACCCGGGGGAAGCCGCAGCCGTCTCACCGTCACTGCCGAGCGCGGTCCGCGGTGCGGGGAGAGGAGCGGTTCATGTCCACTCCGTTGCTCATCTGCGTCAAGGCACTCGTGGGTGGTCTCTTCGTCACCGGGTTCGCTGTCCTCGGGGAGATGCTGCAGCCCAAGCGGTTCGCTGGCATCTTCGGCGCCTCCCCGGCCGTGGCGCTGGCCAACCTGCTCGTGATCGCCCTGGCCAAAAGCGAGGGGATGGCCAGGGACGCGGCGACCGGAATGATCGCGGGCGCGGTCGGGCTGGCGGTAGCGTGCGCGGCCGGGGTACCGGCGGTACGCCGCTGGGGGGCGGTTCGGGGGTCAGGTGCTCTGTGGGGCGTCTGGATTCTCGTCGGCGGGGGGACTGCCGTTCCGATAGCGGCGGGCGCGGCCGCCGGGTCCGGGACCGGCCTGCCCGCGGGCCGCAGGACCCGACGCCGGCGGCCGAAGACTGACAAGTCCTCCGGCGAGGGCGGCGACCGGCTGTTCGCCATCGATCTTGGGGCAGTGCGGGAGATCCGCCCCGGCGCCCTGGCCCTGCGATTCGTCTTTGGCGCCGCCATATCCGTCGTCGCCGGGCTGATCGGAACCCTGGCCGGGCAGCGAGCCGGCGGCGTGATGCTGGCCGCCCCGGTCGTCCTCTCGGCCACGCTCACGATCATCGAGCGAGAGGAGGGCCGCAGGCCGGCCGTGGCCGAGGTCCAGGGCGCGGTACCCGGCGCGGTCGCGCTCATCGGGTTCGCCCTGGCCGCAGCGGGCGGCATGGCGACGCTGCCGCTGGCCGCCGCCTTGATCGCCGCCCTTGCGACCTGGGTGGCGGTCGCTATCGCCGGGTACCTGGCGCAGTCCGCCCTCTTGCCGGTCTGGCACCAGGAGGTGCGTGATCTCGCCTTGCAGCGCCGTGCTGCCGAGCTGGCCCGCCGCGCCCTGACCGCCGCCGGCGCCCAGCAAGCTTCCGGCTAAGGCGGGCACCCGCCG
>JAOPYP010000381.1 GCA_025964635.1 Actinomycetes bacterium
GCGGCCTGGGTCAGGGCGGTCTGCGCCGGGGCGTCCCGCGCCGGGGCGCCCCGCGCCAGGGCCGCCTGATGCTGCCGGCCGGCGCCGAGCTCACCAGCATCCGCTCGCCGCGGGTCAAGGCGGCCCGGCAGCTCGCCAAGCGGGCCCTCCGGCAGCGGGCCCGGGCGTTCCTGGCGGAGGGGCCGCAAGCGGTGGGCGAGGCGCTGGCCACCAGCGGCGTGGTGACACAGCTGTTCGTGACGTCCGCCGCGCAGCCGCGCTACACGGAACTCATCGGCCTCGCCGCCGGGCAGGGTGCGGACGTGCAGCTGGTGAGCGGCGAGGTAATGACCGAGCTGGCCCAGACCATCACCCCGCAAGGGGTGCTGGCCGTCTGCCGGTTCGTCGACGAGAGCCTGTCCCAGGTCACCGCCGGGACCCCTCAGCTGGCGGTCATCCTGGCCAGCGTCCGGGACCCGGGCAACGCGGGCACCGTCCTGCGCACCGCTGACGCGGCGGGCGCGGGCGGGGTCATCTTCGCCGGGTCCTCGGTGGACCCGTACAACAGCAAGTGCGTCCGCGCGTCCGCGGGAAGCCTGTTCCACCTTCCGGTGGTGACGGGCATCCCGGTGGAGGACGCGGTGCGGGCGCTGCGTGAACGCGGCCTGCGGGTCCTCGCCGCGGACGGCGGCGCCGCCACCACGCTGGACGACCTTCAGTCGGCCGGGGAGCTCGGACGGCCCACCGCGTGGCTGTTCGGCAACGAGGCCTGGGGGCTGCCCGGCGACGTCCTGGCCCTGGCCGACGAGGCGGTCGCCGTGCCCATCTATGGCCGGGCGGAGAGCCTCAACCTGGCCGCCGCGGCGGCCGTGTGCCTCTACGCCTCGGCCCGCGCGCAGGTGCCGCCAGTGCCGTCAGTGCGCCCCGGCGGCCGCCGGCAAAGCTGACGGAGCTGTGACGTCCCCCGAACGGCCGGCCTGGGGGGCTGCCGCTTCCCGCCGCGCAGGCGCTAGAGTCTGATCACATTGCGTCATGCCGGGAACTCAGCTCAGGAGCCGGACGGAGGCGGCGGTCTAGTGGACAGGTCCAGGCCCGATTCGGCGCCGGCCGCCGTGGCGAGCGTGCCCGCCGGCCGAGTCGTGGCCTCCGGCGGTCTGGTCTGCGCCGACGACCTGCCTGACGGGCTCGTGGTCGCCGATCACCTCGGCCGGATCGTGGTGTTCAACCACGCGGCCAGCCGGCTGACTGGTATCGCGACCCTCAACGCGCTGGGCCGCAATGTCCGGCAGGTGCTCCCGCTGCGCGACTCGGAGGGCCGCGGCTGGTGGGCGTGCGTCGACCCGTACCGGGGACTGTCCACCCGCACCCGTCATCCGGAACTGCCGCTCTACCTGCCGGATGGCACCGAGTTCCTGGTCACCATGGGGTACGTGCGGGTACCCCGCTGCACCCCGGCCGCCGGGCGGGACTGGCCCGGGCCGGTCAGGCCGGGTGACGTCCAGCGCCTCACGATCAGCCTGCGCGGCACCCAGCAGCGGATCCGCCTGGAACGCAGCCGCGCTGACCTGGTCTCCACCGTTGCCCACGAATTGCGGTCCCCGCTGACCAGCGTGAAAGGCTTCACCGCCACGCTGCTGGCCAAGTGGACCCGGTTCACCGACGACCAGAAGCGGGTGATGCTGGAGACCGTCAATGCCGATGCCGACCGGGTGACCCGGCTCATCACCGAGCTGCTGGACGTGTCCCGCATCGAGGCCGGCCGGATCGAAGTGCACCGCCAGCTGGTGGACATCCCGCATCGCGCGGAGAAGATCGTCGCGGGCCGGGTCGCCGCCGGTGACCCGCCAGACCGCTTCCGGATCGAGGTCACCGGGGAGTTGCCGGAGACCTGGATGGACGCGGACAAGGTCGACCAGATCCTCGGCAACCTGGTGGAGAACGCCATCCGGCACGGGGCTGGTACCGTGACGATTGTGATACAGCCGGTGGACGACCTCCCTGCCCGGGCGATGACCCGTCCTGGCGGGACCGGCGTGGTCAATGGTTCCGTTGCGGCTCATGGTCCTGCTGATGCACCCGCGGTGGCGATTGCGGTGCGCGACGAGGGGGACGGCGTGCCACCGGAGTTGGTGCCGCGGATTTTCCGGCAGTTCTGGCGCGCGAAGCGCCGCGGCGGCGCCGGGCTCGGCCTGTACATCGTGAAGGGCCTGGTCGAAGCGCATGGGGGGACGATCACCGTGCAGCGTGCGCCCGGTGGCGGCGCCGAATTCCGATTTACCATGCCCGCCGGGCTGCCCGACTTCGGGTAGGCGGGGGGCGGAGTGTTGCGGCCCGGGGCATGACCCCGGCAGCGGGCCCGGGCGGCCCGCGGCCGTCCCTCCGCGACTCCCTCCGGTGGGCCCAGAGGCTGCGGCTCCAGGGTGGCGGTATGGCCGCGCCCCGGCCGCTCGTCGTGAGGACGGCCCGCAGCCCCCACAGACTTTTCCTTCTCCCATACCGCCGCAGGAAGCAGGACGATGTCCGCACCGAATAAGCAGTACGACCCCGTGGAGGTGGCGAGCCTGTCTCCCGGGGAGATAACCCGCATGCGGGACGAGGCGCTGGCCGCCGTCGCCGCGGCGGGGACACTGGATGAACTCAAGGCCGCCCGGCTGGCGCACGCCGGGGACCGCTCGCCGCTGCGCCTGGCCAACGCCGAGATCGGCGCCCTCCCCCCGGGGGCACGCGCCGAGGCCGGCAAGCGGATCGGCACCACGATGCGCGCGGTCAGCCAGGCGCTCGCGGCCCGGCAGCAGGTCCTGGAGGAAGAACGCGACCAGCGCGTCCTGATCGAGGAGGCCGTCGACGTCACGCTGCCCTGGGACCACCGCCCCCCGGGCGCCAGGCATCCGGTCACCACGGTCGGCGAGCGGCTGGCCGACGTCTTCGTGTCCATGGGTTACGAGATCGCCGAAGGCCCTGAGATCGAAGCCGAGTGGTACAACTTCGACGCGCTGAACATCCCGCCCGACCATCCCGCCCGGGAGATGCAGGACACGCTGTTCGTGGCCGGCCCGGACGGCGGCAGGTCCGGGATGGTGCTCCGGACCCACACCTCACCGGTGCAGATCCGCGCCATGCTCACCCGGCCGCTGCCCTTGTATGTGGTCAGCCCCGGCCGGTGCTACCGCAACGAAGCCCAGGACGCGACCCACAGCCCGGTCTTCCACCAGATCGAGTGCCTGGCTGTGGACGAGGGCCTGACCATGGCTGACCTGCGCGGCGCGGTGCAGGCTTTCGTGGACGCCATGTTCGGCGAAGGGCTGCGCACCAGGCTGCGGCCGGACTACTTCCCGTTCACCGAGCCGTCCGCGGACGTGTCCATGGAATGCCACGTCTGCCGGGGCGCCTCGACCAGGCCCGGTGGCCCCGCCTGCCGGGTATGCCGGTCCCAGGGCTGGATCGAGCTGGCCGGCTGCGGCATGGTGAACCCGCGGGTGCTGATCGCCTGCGGCATCGACCCGGACCGGTACAGCGGCTTCGCGTTCGGCCTCGGCATCGAGCGGGCCCTGATGGTCCGGCACGGGGTGACCGATATCAGGGACACCCTCGAGGGCGACGTCCGCTTCAGCCGGGCTTTCGGGGTGGAGGCCTGATGCGCATCTCACTGAACTGGGTGCTCGAGGTGGCCGGCCTGGACCCGGACACCGATCCGGCGGAGGTGGGCCGCCGCCTGACCGCGGCGGGCCTGGAGGTCGAGTCGGCCGAGCAGGTGGGCCACGACATCGAAGGGGTCGTGGTCGCGGAGGTCACCGCGATCGAGGAACTCACCGGGTTCAAGAAGCCGGTCAGGTACTGCCAGGTCAGCACCGGGACCGGCGAGCCGCGCGGGGTCATCTGCGGTGCGGTCAACTTCTCGGCCGGGGACCGGGTGCCACTGGCCCAGCCCGGGGCCCGGCTGCCCGGCGGGTTCGAGATCGGTGCCCGGAAGACCTACGGGCACCTGTCCGAGGGGATGATCTGCTCCGCCGCCGAACTCGGCCTCGGCGACGATCATTCCGGCATCCTGGTGCTGCCGCCGGACGCGCCGCTAGGCGCGGACTTCGTGCAGTACGCCGGGCTCGCCGACCACGTGCTCGACATCGCGGTCACCCCGGACCGGGGCTACGCGCTCTCGGTCCGCGGCGTGTCCCGGGAGCTGGCCACGTCCTACGGGGTGCGTTTCACCGACCCGGCCTACGCTGACCTGCCCGCCGATGTCGCCGCGGTGTCTGACCAGGTGCATCCGGCCAGCATCGGGGACCCCACCGCGTGCGACCGCTTCGTGCTCCGCGAGGTGCACGGCTTCAACCCGGCCGCGCCCACGCCGCTGCCCATGCGGGTCCGGCTGGCCCGGTCCGGGATGCGCAATGTGTCCCTGGCCGTCGACATCACCAACTACCTGATGCTCGAGCTGGGCCAGCCACTGCACGCGTTCGACGGCGACCGGCTCAGCGGGCCCATCGTGGTCCGCCGGGCCCAGCCCGGCGAGAAGCTGGAGGCCCTCGACCATGTGGTGCGCGAGCTCGACCCGGATGACGTCGTCATCGCGGACTCCTCCGGGGCCATCTCGATGGCCGGCACCATGGGCGGCCTGTCCACCGAGATCTCCGACACCTCCACCGACCTGGTGATCGAGGCCGCGCACTTCGACTCCCGGGCGATCGCCCGGGAGAGCCGCCGGCACCGGCTGTTCAGCGAGGCGTCCTACCGGTTCGAGCGGGGCGTGGACCGCGAGCTGCCGCTGCCGGTCACGGCCAAAGCGGTGGCGCTGCTGGCCGAGCTGGGCGGCGGGACGGCCGTGCCCGGCTGTACCCACGCTCAGGTGGACGTGCCGCAGGTAACCATCACCATGGCCGTGGACTACCCGGACAAGGTGGCGGGCACGGTGTACGGCCGCGATGCGGTCCTGCGCCGGCTTCACGACGTGGGCTGCGAGGTGTCCGAGGCCAGCCGGCCCCAGGAGCCGGAGGCGGCCAGCGGGACGCCCCCGGGCCGCGTGGTCACGGGCACCGGCGCCAACCGCTACCAGCGGCCCGACCACGGCAAGCACGACCGCAGCAAGCAGATGCTGGCGGTCATGCCCCCGTCCTGGCGGTCGGACCTGCGGTACCCGTGGGACCTGGCCGAAGAGGTCATCCGGCTGGAAGGTTACGAGAACGTCCCGGTCCGCACGCCGCGGGCCGCCGCAGGCCGCGGGCTCACCGAGCGGCAGCGGCTGCGCCGCACCACCGGCCGCTCCCTGGCCTGGTCCGGCTATGTCGAAGTGCTCAGCATGCCCTTCAGCTCGCCCGCCGAGTTCGACCGGCTGCTGCTGCCTGAAGACGACCCGCGTCGCCTCGCCCCGGTGATCGCCAACCCGCTCAACGACGACGAGCCGCTGATGCGCACCATGGTGCTGCCTGGCCTGCTGCGGGTCCTGCTCCGCAACATCGGCCGCGGCTTCACCGATGTCGGGCTATTCGAGACCGGGCGCGTCTTCCTGCAGCACCGCAACGGCCCGCGCGCCGCTCCTATCCTGCGCACGGACCGCGGGCCCACGGTGCACGAGGTGGCCACCCTGGAAGCCGCGCTGCCCGAGCAGCCACTGCACATCGCGGCCGTCGTGACCGGCGAGCGCGAACTGGACGGCTGGTGGGGCCAGGGGCGCCCCGCGGGCTGGCAGGACGCCGTCGAGGCCGCCCGCCAGGTCCTGCGGGACAACCGGGTCCCGTTCCACATCCGGGCCGAGCAGACGCCGCCGTGGCACCCGGGCCGCTGTGCCGCCCTGTTCGTCCAGGCGGAGGAAGGGCAGGAGTGGCTAGCCGGCTACGCGGGCGAGCTGCACCCGCGGGTCATCACCGCGTTCGGGCTGCCGCCCAGGACCTCCGCGATGGAGCTGGACCTGTCGGTGATCGAGACCGCCGCGGCGGCACTCGGCCCCGTCGAGGCGCCGGCGATCTCGCCGTATCCGGTGGCCACCCAGGACGTCGCGCTGCTGGTGCCGGAGAGCGTGCCCGCCGCCGAGGTGGAAGACGCGCTGGTCGAGGGCGTCGAGCACAGCGAGTACCGGGGACTGCTGGAGGGGGTCCGCCTGTTCGACGTCTACACCGGCGAGCAGGCCGGGCCGGGCCGTAAGTCCCTGGCCTACACGCTGCGGTTCCGCGCGCCGGACCGGACGCTGACGGCGGAGGAGATCACCGCGGCGCGGGATGCCGCCGTTGAGGAAGCCGCCCGCCGGCTGGGTGCGGCGCTCCGCGGGGCGTCATGAGCAGAGCCAGCCGGTCCTGAACAGAGCCGGGCGTGCGCTCGAGTGATGCACGCGCCCGGCGGGCCTTTTTCGGCAAGAACAGCGATGCAGATTTGGTGTGTCGTAACGTTCCTACTAGAGGTTCGCAGGCGACCACGAACCGTAATCAGACGGCGGAGGTCGCCTGCGCCAACTGACTGACGGCGCAGTGCAGCGGCCGGGGGGCGGGCTGGCCCGGAGGAGGAGCAGATCGCTAACGGGGAACCCGGGATCCCGCACGAACGACTCAGCCCGTCCGGAGGGGTCAACACGATCGAGCCCCGGTCGACCTTTGGCCAGGTCTTCGGGGTGCCGGAGTTCAGGGCGCTGTGGGCCGCGCAGATCCTGTCGGTCGCCGGCGACCAGCTGGCTCGGGTGGCGATCACTTTGCTGGTGTTCAGCCAGACCCGCTCCGCCCTGCTGGCCGCCGTCACGTTCGCCGCCAGTGTCGTGCCCACCTTCGTGGGCGCCCTGCTCCTGTCCGGCCTGGCCGACCGGTGGCCAAGACGCCAGGTAATGATCGTCTGCGACCTCGGCCGGGCCGCGATCGTGGGCGTAATGGCGCTGCCGTGGATGCCGCTCGCGGCCCGCGTCGGCCTCCTCGTTCTGCTGACCATGGTGGGCGCGCCCTTCACCTCGGCCCGGGCCGCGCTCTACCCCGACATCCTGCCGGGGGACCATTACGTCCTGGGGACGGCGGTCACCCTGACGACCATGCAGTTCGCCCAGGTCGTCGGATTTGCCGCCGGGGGGGCAGTCGTCAGCTTCTTCGGTGTCCGCACCTCGCTGCTCGCCGACGCGGCGACTTTCATCGTGTCGGCTCTCATTACCCGGCTCTGGGTGCGCCCGCGGCCCGCAGCCAGGCCGGGGCCGCGTCAGCACGGATCGGCAGACGGCCTCGCACGGAGGCCGGCCGGCGGCCTGAGAGCGGGCCTGAGACTGGTGTTGGCTTCGCCGGCCCTGCGCACCCCCATGCTGCTGGGCTGGCTCTCCGCGTTCTACAACGTTCCTGAGGGGATCGCTGCGCCGCTGGCGGGAACCCTCGGCGGGGGAGACGTGGCGGTCGGCCTCATCCTGGCCGCCGGTGCATTCGGCGCGTCCGTGGGCGCGGTCGCGTTCGGCCGCCTGGTTCAGCCGAGGCAGCGGCTGCGATGGATGAACCGCCTGGCGGCGCTCAGCTGCGCCACGCTCATGCTGTTCTGGTTCCGGCCGCCCTTGCCGGCGGCCCTGCTAGTGCTCGCCGTGAGTGGCCTGTTCGACTGCTACCAGCTGGCGGCCAACGCCGCATTCGTCAGCACTGTTCCTCCTGGGCAGCGAAGCCAGGCCTTCGGCATTGCGCAAGGCGGCATGAACCTCGGCCAGGGCGCGGCGATGATCATCGCTGGCGCGGCGGCACAACACTATGCGCCGAGCATGGTTGTCGCGGCCACCGGCGTTCTGGGTGTCATCGCGGCCCTCTCGATCGCCTTGACGAACCGGAGCCAGGTCGAAATGGGCTGACCTAACCGACCTCAGGACGACATGGTTGATACCCGTGCGGGCCCACGGTGTGTATCAGCTTCGCCTGGATTGCTAGTGGCGCAGTGGGCTTACTTGGCCCAGCCGGTGTTGCGCATGGGGGGTTCTCCTTCCTCGGGTGTCGCGGGCGGTGGACAGGGCGGCTACTTGGCCCAGCCGGTGTTGCGCACGGGGTTCTCCTTCCTCGGGTGTGCCAGCAGGTGGGGGTGGGGCTTACTTGGCCCAGCCGGTGTTGCGCATGGGGGGTTCTCCTTCCTCGGGTGTCGCGGGCGGTGGACAGGGGGGGCTACTTGGCCCAGCCGGTGTTGCGCACGGGGTTCTCCTTCCTCGGGTGTCGCGGGCGGTGGACA
>JAOPYP010000391.1 GCA_025964635.1 Actinomycetes bacterium
GGCCTACGGACCATCAAGGTCCACCACCTCCGGCACACGGTCGGATCGCTCCTCAAAGATCTGCACGTCCCGCCCAGCGACGCCCAGAGGATCCTCGGACATACCCGGATCAGCACCACCCTGGAGATCTACACCGACACCGATGAGCAAGCCAGCCGCGATGCACTCACCCGGCTACACCGGCTGCTCGACCAGAGCGAGAACTGACCCGTTGCTACAGACGACGGCTACAAACGGGCTCTCAACGATCTTGAACGAGGACATATCGCCTGGTGGGCGCAACTGGGTTCGAACCAGTGACCCCTCGCTTGTAAGGCGAGTGCTCGACCACTGAGCTATGCGCCCGCGCCTACTGCCAGCAGGCGACCGGCCTCAGCGTACCGTTTCCGGGCCGCCCGCGACATGAGGGGCGGCCAGGCGGGCGACGGCCTCGCTCACGGCTACCCGGTTCCGCAACCGTTCCAGCCGCGCGTCCATCGACGTCCCGGAGACCCTTTCGGCCAGGGCCTGATACAGGTGGATGGCCCCGGCGTAGCACGCCCCGAACCGGACCGCCTCGGGCAGCAGGGCCCGCTCGGCAGCACCCAGGACGCGCCGCGAAGCGTACCCCCCGGCCACCGCCGCGACCCGGCCCTCGTCGGGCTCGACCAGCCACGCCGCGGGCCCGCCAGCGGACGACGGCACCCCAGCGGACGACGGCCCCCCCGTAGACGACCGCGCCCCAGCAGACGGCTCCGCGTCGAGCAGGCTTTCTATCAGGCAGTTACCCAGGTCGAGCACGGGCAGCCCCAGACCGCCCGTCTCCCAGTCGATGAGGGTCACCGTGTCCGGGCCGCTCTGCACGGCGTTGCCCGGCCGCGCGCCCCCGTGCACCACTCCCCTGGGCAGCGCGCCGAGGCTCTGCCGCACGGCCCGGGCCGTGCTACGAAACTGCGCGTACAGAGGCTGCCAGTCGTCCGGTATCAGCGTCGCGACCGCGTCGAGCCGGCCCAGGGTGGCCGGGATAGCCTCCTCCGGGTACCACGCCGCGCGCCCCGGCCCACCCGCCGCGCGCCTCGGCCCACCCGCAACATCAACTCCCGGCACACCCGCCAGCCCGCGTCCCGGCCCACCCGCCAGCCCACGTCCCGGCCCAGCCGCCGCCTCACCCTCAGGCGCACCAGCCCCATCGCCTGCCACCTCAAGGGCATGCAACCTGCCCAGCGCAGCCCCCAGCATCCCCAACTGCGCCAGCGTGGGCCGGAGCAACGGCCCCGCCACGAACGTGGTGGCCAGCGTCAGCCACATGCCGTCCATCCCAACCGGATCGCCGGACCGGGTCCGGACCACCCGGGGGGCCGGGTAGCCACTGGCCTCCAGGCAGTCCAGGGTGCTGGCTCTGGACATCAGCCAGTCCTGCATGGTCGCCCGCGAACCACTCACGTGGATGGGCACGGGCGCGTCCGCCCGGCAGGCTCGCACCACCCACGGCGCCGCCCCGTCCGGATTGACCAGGTAGGTGACCATGCCGCTCTGGACGGCTCCGCCGACCCGGCGGAGCGCCGCGGGATCGATTCCGCGGGCGTGATACTCGCGGAGCACCCGGCCTACGACCGCCGCGTCGTTCACGGCCCGGCTGGCCTCCTCACCTCGGCGCCCCCGCGCCCATCCCGCCTATCCAGCGAACGCGCCCGGCCTGATCACATCCAGGCTGGCCGCCTCAGCCCCGGCCGCACCAGGCCGGGCCGCGCGGTGGCGCTCCGTTCCAGGATGAACCGTGGCGTGCTGTCCGGCCTCGGGCCGGGACGGGCGATGCCGCCGCGCCGTCCCCGCACCCGACCCCGCCGGGCCCGATCCTGCTGCACCCGACCCAGCCGCAGCCGAGCCCGTGGCAGGCGATCCAGCCGCACCGGCACCAGCCCGCGAACCAGACCCTGACTTGGTCCCCGGATCGGGTGCGCGCTGGATGCTCTGGCTGACCAGGCTCCGGCCCAGCACCCGGTCGAGGGCCCGGGCGACCTCCTCGGACAGGTCAGGCCCCCGGCCCGCACCCTCCGAGCCGGCACCCCCCGCGCCCGCGCCCGGACCATCCGAGACCGGACCAGCCACGCCCGGACCCGCCCCGCCCGGCACCTGGCCCAGCGCCCCGGCAAAGTCCGTCTCGCCAGAAGCATCCGGCGGAACGATCGCCCCGCAGTCCCGGCACTCGACCTCACCCAGCCGCTTGACCAGGTGCACGCTAGAGCACCGGGAGCAGCGATCCAGGTCGGCCGTCCAGTCGGCGGCATCCTGGCACCCGGGGCAGATAAGAATCTGGCTGTGCTCGACCACCCCGCGCTTCCACGGGCTCTGCCCGCGGCTGGGGTCGGTTTGCCGCACGCCACATCGATAGCAGGGCATCCTTGGCTGCTTCGATCCTCTCCGGTGGCTGGCTCACCGCCGGCCGGACGCGGTCACCGCGTCAGCTCAGGTCGGCGAGCACCTTCTTGTACTCGGCGATGTCACGGGCCTGGGGAATTGGATTGACCACGTTCCACCGGACGACTCCGGCTTTATCAATGATGAACGTGCCCCGCGTGGCCACGCCCTTGTCCTCGTCAAATACTCCGTAAAGCTTTGCTACCTCGCCGTGCGGCCAGAAGTCAGACAGCAGGCTGAAGCCGAAGTTATCCCGGTCCGCCCAGGTGCGCAGGACGAACGTGGAGTCGACCGAGACCGTAAGCAGTTCGACGTCCTCCCGGGAGATCTCGGGGAAGTCGTCGCGCAGCGCGCACAGCTCACCGGTGCACACCCCGCTGAACGCGAGCGGGTAAAACACGAGCACCACGTTCTTCGTGCCCTGGAAGCTGGACAGCCGCACCGGGCTGCCGTGCTGGTCCTTGAGCTCGAAATCGGGAGCCTGCTCACCAACCTCAACCGACATGGAGGGTTTCCTTTCCGCTGGAGACAGGCTCAGTCTGCCATCCGCGCGGACCGTGACGGGACGCCAACCCCAGGATCGGGATCGGCCTGGCCAGCCGGGTGGACCCGGCGGCATTGGTCGTGCTGGATGAGGACCCCCTCGGTACCGCGCCCGGCGCGGTCTGCCGCCTGATCGGCGGGCTGTTAGCTCAGTGGCCTGGTTAGCTCACCCGGCGCGCCGTCGGCGCCCCGTTCCCATGCAGGTGCCGCTCACTTGCGTGCCTTCGGCGCGACCAGCCGGGTGCCCAGCCAGTCTCGCGCCGCACTCACACTTGAGGTCTGGGACAGGCCGGCCGTTGGCGCGGCCTCCCCGATGTCGCTCGGCTCCACGTGCCCCGGCCGCCCTGCCTTGGGCGTGAGCAGCCAGATGTAACCACCATCGGCCAGCGGGGTCAGCGCATCCGCCAACGCGTCGAAGAGGTCCCCGTCGCCGTCCCGCCACCAGAGCAGGACCACGTCCACGACGTCCTCGTAGTCCTCATCGACGAGCTCAACATCCTTCAGATCGGCGATCTCATCCCGCAACTGCTCGTCGCAGTCGTCGTCGTACCCGAGTTCCTGCACCACCTGACCCGGCTTGATGCCGAGCCGCTCGGCCAGGCCCGGCTGATCCTGCGCCTGGCGCGCGGTCGCGCTCACTGACGTCCTCCTCGTTTCCCTTCCCGCGGCCCCGCATCCGCGCCGGTCCACCGCGACGTGCCGCCGCAGTTTCGCGCCTTGCGCCGCGCTGGCCGCGTAGGCACCACTTGCTGGGACAGTTCACACTGGGTCGCGCGCCCGCGCAAGTGCCAAATGGGCCCTGGAAGCGAAAACCATGTCACAGTTTGATCTTCCCCGCCTGCAGCGACCGCTACCCGAGGAAGGAAACTCTTATCTGTCTGTCCGGATTATCCACGTTCAGATCGATTAGGGCGATTGACTGCCACGTTCCCAGCGCCAGGCGCCCGCCCAGGACCGGCACCACCAGGAACGGGGCGATCAGCGCCGGCATGACGTGGGAGCGGCCGTGCCCGCGCGATCCATGGGCGTGCCGCCAGCGGTTATCGGCGGGCAGCAGCTCGTCGAGGGCGGCCAGCAAATCCGTGTCGCTCCCTGAGCCCAGCTCCATCAGGGCCAGGCCGGCGGTCGCGTGCGGCACGAATACGTGCAGCAGCCCGTCCCCGCCCTGGGCCGCGCTCGCCGCGAACTCCGCGCATTCCCCGGTGATATCGCGCACGGTCGGCTTGGACCCGGTCCGTATGCGCACAATCGCTGTTTCCATACGCAACGACTGTTCCTGGCCGACCTCGCCCGCGCAACCCGGGGCCCGGCGGACCGTGCCCCGGGCCCCGGCCAGTGCGAGCAGCCCCGCGATCCCGGCCGGAGCCAGGCCCCCGGGGGCGGGGCGTCCCCTCCGGGTGGTGCTACTTCTTCCGGCCCTTGGCATTCCTGCCCGACGATGCCCCGGTCTTCGCGGTCGGCCGGGACGGCCGGGCGCGGGCCTTGCCGGGCTCGATCACGGCGTCCGGTCCGGGGAAGCACAGCCCGGTGTGCCCGTCCTCGAACCGGACCAGGTACGGCGGTGCGCCGGCCGCGCCGTGCACCTCCATGATCTCCCCGGTCCGGTCCGGCTGACCCACGGCGTTGCCGTGCACATGCAGCCGGTCGCCGATCGATGCGTGCATACCCAGCACCTCCTGTGCCCGTTCGCTCCGGGTGCGGCCAGGCGCATACGCTAGGACTGCATCGGAGCGTGCCTACGCTCACCGTGTACCCAGACTGGCACCGGGCTGCGGCCGCGAGTAGGGCCGGATGTCACTGTCTGCGCCACGCCCCCAGCATGGGGCCGACACCGCCGGGTGCTGTTACCCCCTGGTAGCCGGGTGCGTTTCCGGGGCACAAGGACCAGAATTGGTCTGGACAACTCATGCTCACCCAGGGCGGCCACCCGCCGCCCAGCTCTGCGGACATGGCGGCGAACAGCCGCCCGACCTCCGGAAGGCGAGGAAATCCCGTGGCTGCCGGACGCCAGCGTTTCTCGATCATCAGCGACGGGCTGCCCACGCAGCTGCCTGATATTGACCCCGATGAGACCAGGGACTGGGTCGAGTCCTTCGACAGCGTGGTGCGGTCCCGGGGGCGTTCCCGGGCCAGGTACGTGATGCTGCGCCTGCTGGAGCGGGCCCGCGAGCAGCAGGTCGGGGTGCCCGGCCTGCGCAGCACGGACTTCATCAACACGATCCCGCCCGAGCGCGAGCCCTGGTTCCCCGGCGACGAGTACGTCGAGCGGCGGATCCGGGCGTACATCCGGTGGAACGCGGCGGTCATGGTGTCCCGGGCCAACCGGCCCGGCCTGGGCGTCGGCGGGCACATCGCCACCTACGCCTCGGCCGCCAGCCTGTACGAGGTCGGCTTCAACCACTTCTTCCGCGGCAAGGACCACGGCGAGTCCGGGGACCAGGTCTTCTTCCAGGGGCACGCGGCGCCGGGCATCTACGCCCGGGCGTTCCTCGAGGGCCGGCTCGGCCAGCACCAGCTGGACGGCTTCCGCCAGGAACTGTCCCACCCGGGCGGCGGGCTGCCGTCCTACCCGCACCCGCGGCTGATGCCGGACTTCTGGGAGTTCCCCACCGTCTCCATGGGCCTCGGCCCGATCAACGCCATCTACCAGGCCCGGTTCAACCAGTACCTGCTGGCCCGCGAGATCAAGGACACCAGCCGCTCGCACGTGTGGGCCTTCCTCGGTGACGGCGAGATGGACGAGCCGGAGGCCCTGGGCGCGATCGGCCTGGCCGCCCGCGAGGAACTCGACAACCTCACGTTCGTGATCAACTGCAACCTGCAGCGGCTGGACGGCCCGGTGCGCGGCAACGGGAAGATCATTCAGGAGCTGGAGGCGTTCTTCCGCGGCGCGGGCTGGAACGTGATCAAGGTTATCTGGGGCCGGGACTGGGACCCGCTGCTGGCCAAGGACGTGGACGGCGTCCTGGTCAACAAGATGAACAACACCCCGGACGGCCAGTTCCAGACCTATTCGGTGGAGCCGGGCTCCTACACCCGGGAGCACTTCTTCGGCACCGATCCGCGGCTGCGGACCATGGTCGAGCACCTGTCCGACGACGAGGTACGCAACCTGTCCCGCGGCGGCCACGACTACCGCAAGGTCTACGCCGCGTTCAAGGCGGCGCAGGAGCACGTCGGCCAGCCCACGGTGATCCTGGCGCACACCATCAAGGGCTGGACCCTCGGCCCGGACTTCGAGGCCCGCAACGCCACCCACCAGATGAAGAAGCTCACGGTGGCCGAGCTCAAGGAGTTCCGCGACCGGCTCTACCTGCCGATCCCGGACGCCGCGCTCGAGGCGCAGCTCCCGCCGTACTACCACCCGGGCGCGGAGTCCGAGGAGATCCAGTACATGCAGGAGCGGCGCGCGGCGCTCGGCGGCTACCTGCCTAAGCGGGTCGTCCGCGGCAAGCCGCTCAAGCTGCCCGGCGACCCGGTCTACGCCGAGATGAAGCGCGGCTCCGGCAAGCAGCCGGTCGCCACCACGATGGCCTTCGTCCGGCTGCTCAAGGACCTGATGAAGGACCCGGAGATCGGCGCCCGGTTCGTGCCGATCATCCCGGACGAGGCGCGCACGTTCGGCATGGACTCGCTGTTCCCGACGGCCAAGATCTACTCGCCGCACGGCCAGACCTACGAGGCCGTGGACCGGGCCCTGCTGCTGTCCTACAAGGAGTCCGAGCGCGGCCAGATCCTGCACGAGGGAATCAGCGAGGCCGGCGCGATGGGCTCGGTGATGGCGGCCGGGACGTCGTACGCCACCCACGGCGCGCCGATGATCCCGGTCTACGTCTTCTACTCGATGTTCGGCTGGCAGCGCACCGGCGACGAGATGTGGGCGCTGGGCGACCAGCTGGGCCGCGGGTTCCTGCTGGGCGCCACGGCCGGGCGCACCACGCTGACCGGCGAGGGCCTGCAGCACAACGACGGGCACTCGGTGCTGCTGGCCTCGGTCAGCCCGGCCTGCGTGGCCTACGACGCGGCCTGGGCCTATGAGCTGGGCTACATCATGAAGGACGGTCTGCGCCGGATGTACGGCCCGACCGAGGGCCACCCGGACGGCGAGGACATCTTCTACTACCTGACCGTCTACAACGAGCCCTACGTCCAGCCGGCCGAGCCCGCCGGCTACCCGGGCGGCAGCGCCGCGCTGGAGCAGGGAGTGCTGCGCGGGCTGTACCGTTACGCGCCCGCCGCCGAGCCCGAGGGCCAGGACGGCGACGCCGAGGAGCGGCCGCGGGCCCAGATCCTGGCGTCCGGGGTCGCAATGCGCTGGGCCCTGGAGGCGCAGCGGCTGCTCGCCGAGGACTGGGGCGTGGGCGCCGACGTCTGGTCGGCCACTTCGTGGACACAGCTCCGCCGTAACGCGCTGAGCTGCGAGGAGTGGAACATGCTCCACCCCGACGCGGAGCCCCAGGTGCCCTACGTCAGCCAGGTGCTGGAGGGGGCGCCCGGCCCTGTGGTGGCGGTCAGCGACTGGATCCGCGCAGTCCCGGACCAGATCGCCCGGTGGATCCCGGGGCAGTACAGCTCGCTGGGCACGGACGGGTACGGCTTCTCGGACACCCGGGCGGCTGCCCGCCGGTTCTTCCATGTGGACGCGGAGTCGATCACCCTGTCCGTGCTCAGCCAGCTGGCCCGGCGCGGCGAGGTGAAGCCCGAATCTCTCAGCCAGGCCATCGAGAAGTACGGGCTCGACATTCCGGTCAGCACGGCCCTGGCCAAGGACAGCTGATCCGGCCGCCCGCCGGCTGATCCGGGCCGGCGGGAACTACCCGATCTGTCCGTCAGGAACGGGGCCCAGGCGCTGCGGCGCCCGGGCCCCGTTCTCGTGTCTGGGTCTATGTGATCAAGGGATCCGCAGGCCGCGGTGCGCGTGACGGCCCCGGAGCCGGTGACTGGTGATCATGAATAGGCGGGGCCGGCCGGCAGCACGCCGTTCATCTACCACGTAATACTTCGGTAAGAAGTGACCTCTGCCGTTTGGCCACATTTTGGTCACGAGAGGGTCTACCGTGACCGTCCGGGAGCTCGGGAAACTAACAGGGCATTCGGAGCGGACACGGAGGTCGGGCGAATGCATTTCAGCCGCGGTCCGGCATGGCGGCGCACATCCAGGGTTCGGCCAGCACTGATCGCGACCCTTATCGCGATCCCGCTGGCCTCGGGGATCGCGGTCGGGGTGATCGCTGCGAACCACTCGAGCACTCCCCAGTCGCGGCTGCACCTCTCGGCCCAGGGCCTCGGGATCGGCCAGCGCCTTCCCCTGGCCACCGGGTCAGCGACCGGGACTGGGGTGGTTCTCGGCCAGACCCCGGCCCAGGCGGCCGACTCGATGAACTGCACCATTCAGGTGCCGGCCAACCCGCTCAGCGCGCAGGGCCTGGCGACCCCGTACGTTCTGGGCGACGGGTGCCAGATGTCCAACGCGAACCTGCAGGCGTTCGTCGAGGCGGACATCATCAACCCGCGCAACGGGCGGATCAAGGTCTACAACCCGCTCGTGATCACCGAGGGCACCCAGCCCGCGGCTCCCCCGATCCGGCCCGTCCTGGCCCCCGGGGACGTGGTGGGGATCATGTTCGGCTTCAACGGGAGCAAGCTGCTGCTGACCGGGACCGGTAACTCGCTCCAGCAGGGGAAATGCGTCAACGGGATGGGCCAGTCGCTGTTCACCCAGGTCGCGTTCTGCAACAGCCCCGCGTTCTTCCGGGCCGCCCACCGCGACATCGCCCGGGGCCTGCTCAGGATCCCGTCGCTCCAGAACGGGGCCGACGGGAAGCCCTGCCCGACCGTGCGCAGCTTCGCCGTGGTGGACCAGGACCAGAGCGACAACGTGGTCACCACGTACCTGCTGACCGCGAGCGGCCAGACGGCACAGGACTCGGCGGCCAATGTGACCGGCCTGGCCGGCGCGGCCCCGATCGGCAACGGCAGCGACAACGGGCTGGTCAACAAGTTCCTGGACCCGGCGCTGGGCTGCGCGCCGTACCAGTTCCGGGACAAGACGGCCGCGAGCGGCCTGTCCGGCTCGCAGATCACCGATGAACTGCTGGCCGCGGCGGACCAGGCGGCGCCACGGGCGCTCGTCCCGCTGAACGACCCCATGACCGAGGTCGACGGCCAGCAGAGCGTGATGAAGACGAACATCTTCCGGATCGGCGTGGGCCAGCCACTGATGAACGGCCGGCAGGCCGCGGACACCCCCGCGAACTACTGCCGGAACATGATGCAGGCCGGCATGACGCAGACGGCCCTGGACACGAAGCCCTTCAGCGCCTTCGCGTCCCCCGTTCCGGCGACCGGGAGCAACCTGTTCACGTTCCTGGCTGCGAGGCTGTCCGCGTCGTGGGTCAACCTCGGCTGCGGCGCGCTGCTCAACGCACCCGACCCGGTCACCCTGACCGTGGACGCGAACGGCGTGGCTACCGCAGCCAGCTTCAGCCCGCTCGCGGTCGGCACCCTGCCCGGCGGGGTGGCCCCCTCGGCCACGCCGAGCGGGACGCCCACGGCTACGCCCTCCTGTGCCGCGACGCCGAGCCCGGCCCCAACCCCGACGGCGGCCGCCCCGGCCACCGGGACACCGACGGCCACGGCCAGCGCGACGGCGAG
>JAOPYP010000403.1 GCA_025964635.1 Actinomycetes bacterium
CCGGCCTGGCGCTAGGGGCCGTCACCGGGTGGCCGGTCCTCGCGCAGCCAGCGGCCGATCCGCTCGACGGCCTCGTCCGCCTCCGGCAGCAGCCCGGCGAACGCGTGCCAGACATGCGGCATCTCCGCCCAGATTTCGAGCGTCACGTCGACCCCTGCGGCCTGCGCCGCCGCGGCGAACCGGAGGGAGTCATCGCGCAGGATCTCGGCGTCCCCGGCCTGGATCAGGACCGGCGGCAGGCCGCGCAGGTCGGCATAGAGCGGGGAGGCGTAAGGGTGCCGGGCATCCTGCCCGGCGAGGTACCAGTCCGCCGCCTCCCGCGCGCCATCGGGCGTGAGCATCACATCGACAGCCGCCCGGCTGCGCAGCGATTCGCCGCCCAGGTCCAGGTCGGTCCACGGCGAGATGACGACGGCCGCGCGGGGCAGGGGGTCGCCGGCGTCGCGCAGCGCCGCAAGCGCCGCGAGGGCCAGGCCGCCACCTGAGGAGTCGCCGCTGATGACGACCTGCCGGGCGTGCGTGCCGCCGGCGATCAGCCAGCGGTAGGCGGTCAGCGCGTCCTCGACGGCCGCCGGGAACGGATGCTCGGGGGCCAGGCGGTAGCCGGCGCTGAGCACCCGCGCCTGCGCCGCCGCCGACAGCAGCGCGAGCAGGCCCCGGAGCCGGGCGGGCGAGCCGAGGTGGTAGGCGCCGCCGTGGAAGTGCAGCACCACCTGCTCGCCCGTCACCCCGGCTGCGACCACCCACTCGGCCGGAACGCCATTCGCGTCGACCGGATCGACCTGCGTGCCCTCGGGCGGCGGCGCGCCGGCCGATCCCATCAGCGCACGGCGCTCCTCGAGCGTCAGGGTGCCCAGGCCAGCGCTGCCCACGAGTTCGAGCACGGTCTTGAGCTGCTCACTAGCCATCTGGCGTCCTCCGTCGGCGGCCCTGTCGGAATCCTCACAGCCCAGGACCCGGCCGGCAACCGAATAAGCACCCCCCGCACCCGACCCACTTCTGAAACACGCCCTAGTGCATGAGAGCGCCGCCTGCGGCGTGCGCGGTACCGGGCGATCTGTGCTGATAGCCGGGAGGGCTCGCCGTGAGAGCATCGGATGGCATGGAGGCTGGTGTGCACTTGCCGCAGGTGGAGTTCGCTGGTGAGGGGTTGTCGCTGCGGCGGCTCGCGGACACGGTCGACGCGGCGCGCGCGAACGGGTTCGCGGCGGTCTCGGTAAATGATCACTTCCTGTTCGGCGCGCCGTGGCTTGACGGGCTTACTGCTCTGGCTGCGGTGGCGGAGCGGTCGGGGCCGATGACGCTGGCGACCACGGTGTCGCTGGCGGCGCTCCGCGGGCCGGTGCCGCTGGCCAAGGCGGTGGCCACGCTGGACGTCTTGTCTGGTGGCCGGGTGGTCGCCGGTGTGGGGGCCGGCTCGTCGAGAGGCGACTATGACGCGATCGGTGCCGGCTTTGAGTCCAGGTGGCAGCGTTTCGATGAAGCCGTGACCTTGCTCAGGGCCTTGCTGGGCGGGGCCGAGCCACCCGCCGGCGGCAGGCATTTCGCGGTCCCGGAGGCGCGGCTGCTGCCGGTGCCGCGGCCCACCGGGGCGGTTCCGCTGTGGGTCGGGAGCTGGGGGTCGGCCGCCGGGCTGCGCCGGGTGGCCCGGCTGGGCGACGGGTGGCTGGCGTCGGCGTACAACATCACCCCGGCTGGCTTCGCCGCGGCCCGCGCGCTGCTGCGGGAGGAGCTGGCGGCGGCGGGCAGGCCGACTGGCGGCTTCCCGCACGCGCTGGTCACGATGTGGGCGTGGATAACCGAGGATCGCGCCGAGGCCGACCGGGTCATTACCGATCGTCTGGCGCCGCTGCTCAAGCGTGATCCCGCGACGCTGCGCGGCAGGGTGTGCGTCGGACCCGCCGGGATGTGCGCTGAGCTGCTGTCCGGATTCGCCGAGGCGGGGTGCGGCCGGGTGCATTTCTGGCCGCTCGGCGCGGAGGGGCGCCAGGTTGACCTGATCGCGTCGAAGGTGCTGCCGGGCATCCGGCCATGACCGCGAGCTGAGGCGGCCCCGGGTCAGCCGTGCCGCTCCGGCCGGCGGACGGCTGCGCCGGACGTGACCGTGAGTTGCAGGGTGTCGATCATGGCGCGGGCCGCGGCCGGGCAGAACGGATCGCGCGGCCGCGCCGCCCAGATGCGGCGCACCGGCGCGAGACCGCGGATGGGCCGGACCTCGACGTGCGGCAAGGCATGCGCGATGGCGAGGCCCGGGATGACCGCGACGCCCAGGCCGGCCGCCGCGAACGCCTGGACGGCCACGTTGTCGTCGGTGGTCAGGGCCACGCGCGGGTCGAACCCGGCGGCCCGGCAGGTGTGCCGGACGATACGGAACCAGGCGCTGGCCGGGCCGCCGCCGACCCAGGTCTGGTCGGCCAGGTCAGTGAGGGAGACGTCGTGGCCGCTGCGCGCCAGCCGGTGGCCCCGCGGGAGCACGGCCTGGAAGGCGTCATCGAGCAAGTGGACGCGGTCGTGGTGTCGTGAGCTGACCTCGGGAAGTGCCGGGTGATCATAGATGATGGCCAGGTCGAGCTCGCCGTCGTCGAGCCTGGGCAGCAGGCGCTGCAGGTGATCATCGATCACGGTGAGCGACACGTCGGCATGCTGCCGCTGGAACCGGGCGAGCGCCGCGGGGACGAACGTGGCCAGCGCGGTCGGGAAGCTGCCGAGGCGTAGCCTGCCGTGTCGCCGGCCGGTTATCTCGCCGAGTTCCTGCTCCGCATTGCCGATCCGGGCGATCAGCGCGCGTGCGTGCCGCGCTAGGGCGAAACCGGCGTCGGTCAGCTGGACCGGGCGCGTCCCGCGTTCGATCAGCGGCAGGTCCATCGCCCGTTCCAGGGTCGCGACGTGCTGGCTCACCGCCGACTGCGTCATCTGGAGCGCATCGGCGGCGCCGGAGAAGGAACCGCAGGCCGCGATGCTGTCCAGCACCTGGAGCCGCCGGACATGAGATATCAGTTCCACTAATGGATCTTAACAGGAATCCATTGCCTCTAATAGCCGCACGAGGCTAGCGTCACCGCAGATCATGCAGCGACCAGCCAAGGAGAAAAAATGCCGCTCATCAACGTCAAGCTCATCGAGGACGTGTTCACCCCCGAGCAGAAGCGCCGGATCGTCGAGGAACTCACCGACGCGATGGTCGCCATCGAAGGCGAGAACATGCGCCAGGTCACCTGGGTCGTGGTCGAGGAGGTCCGCAGTGGCGACTGGGGAATCGGGGGCAAGCCACTGACCACCCAGGACGTCAGGGCCCTCGCCGCCGCACCCGCCTGACCGGGCAGCGTCCTCACACGAGGTTACGAAGACCGGGCCCGGCCAGATCCTCTCCGGCCGGGCCCGGCACGGCTGGATGCGACCATGCTGGCCGATCTTGTCCGCCGTGGCGGGGCGAATTCCAGGGCCGGCCGAAGTGGCCATCAGAAACCACCGAACTGCTGAGGGAGTGTCGTGACGGATACCGCATCGCCGCCTGGCTCGCGCCGCTGGCTGATGCTGCCGGTGGTGCTGCTGGCCATGTTCATGGCCGGCTTCGACATCTGGGTGGTGAACGTGGCCGCGCCGTCGCTGCAGCGCGACCTGCACGTGAGCGACGCGGCGCTGCAGCTGATCGTGGGCGGGTACGCGTTCATGTACGCCAGCGGCATGGTGACCGGCGGGCGGCTGGGCGACCTGCTGGGCTACCGGCGGCTGTTCATGATCGGCGTGGCCAGCTTCGCCGTCGCCTCCCTGCTGTGCGGTCTGGCCCAGTCGCCCGCCGAACTCGTCGGCGCCCGCCTGCTCCAGGGCCTCACCGGCGCCGCCATGGTGCCGCAGGTGCTGGCGCTGATCACGGCGACGTTCCCGGTGGGGGAGCGGAGCCGGGCGCTGGCCTGGTTCGGGGTCACCATGGGGCTGGCCTTCGTGTCCGGGCAGATCCTCGGCGGCCTGCTGCTGCAGGCGGACGTGCTCGGCCTGGGCTGGCGGGCCATCTTCCTGGTGAACGTGCCGGTGGGCGCGGCCACGCTGATCGCCGCGGCGATCGTGGTCCCGCACGCGCGCGGGCACCGCAGGCCGCGGCTGGACCCGCTCGGCGCGGCCGGCGTATCGGGTTCTGTGGCCCTGGCGCTGGTGCCGCTGACGCTGGGCCACGACGAGGGCTGGCCGGTCTGGACCTGGATCTGCCTCGCGGCCTGCCTGCCGACGCTCGCGCTCACGCTGGCCTGGGAGCGCCGGCTCACCCGCCGGGGCGGTGAGCCGCTGCTCGACCTGCCGCTGTTCCGCGACCGGGGCTTCTCGGCCGGGGCCGGCCTGAACTTCGCCCTGGTGTTCTTCTTCGGCAGCTTCATGTTCGTGCTGACGCTGCTGCTCCAGGCCGGCCTGGGCCAGTCGCCGCTGCGCGCGGGCCTGGAGGCCGGGCCGCTGGCCCTCACCTTCACCACGATGTCGATCCTCGGGCCGCGGATGGCGGCCAGGTTCGGACCGTGGTCGATCACCATCGGGGCGGGGCTTGGCGTGCTCGGCACGATCGCCCTGGCGCTCACCGGCCTCCGTTACGGAAGCCACCTAACGGGCTGGGATCTTGCCCCGGCGACTGCCGTGATCGGCCTGGGCCAGGGCATGGCGCTGCCGTCGCTGATCGGGGCGGCGCTGGCCCACGTGCCGCCCGAGCGGGCCGGCGCGGCGGCCGGGATACTCACGACCGCCCAGCAGTTCGGCGTGGCCAGCGGCGTCGCGATCATCGGGGCGGTGTTCTACGCCCGGCTGGGGCCGGGCCGGGCGAGTTCGGTCCCGGCCATGGAGCTGGCCATGGCCATCGACGCCGTGGTCGTGCTGGCCGCGGCCGTGCTGACCCTGCTGTTGCCGCGGCGAGCGGCCGCCCGGAGTCCCGCGGTGACGGAGGAGTTGGCCGCGGAACTCAGCGCCGGGGTGGCACAGCAGGCAAAGTGAAGATCGTTCGTCAGTTTTGGTCGTTACAGCAACCAAAACTGACGAAAGAACGGCAGCCGCGGGCGATCAGGCAGGAGTGATCACCACCTTTGACCGACACCGCATAAGGGCTGACCGCCTCCCGGCCGCATAGATCATCCACATCGGCATCGGCCGGTGCTCGGACAGCAGCACCCTGACCCTGACAGGT
>JAOPYP010000411.1 GCA_025964635.1 Actinomycetes bacterium
CTGGGCCCGGGAGCGGCGGGCCGCCGAGGGCGGCGGCCAGCCAGCCGGCCAGGGCCTGTGGCTGGTCAGCCGGCATGTCCGCGAACACCGGGGCGAGCAGCGGGTCGGCGGGGATGTGCTTCTCGTACAGCAGCCGGGCGGTGCGGGTGAGCGGGCCGAACCCGCCCGCGTGCTCGAACAGCGTCGGGCTCGGGCGGGGTGGCGGGTCGGTGAACCCCGCGTACCAGTGCATGCCGGAGCAGAACGGCTTGTTGCGGGACTGACCACACCGGCACAGCGCATAGTGCTCAGCCGAGGCGCCGTGGGCGTGCTCGACCGGCTCCCCCTCCGGGTCGGCGAGCGGGATCCGGCCGGTCACCCGGTACGGGCCGTCCGCGGTGATCTCGATCGCCGGTGGCCGCTGGCCGTCCCCGTCGACGTGGGCCCGGGCTTCCCTGCCGCCCAGGGCATACGACAGCGCCCCGGACGGGCAATCCCTGGCCGCCCGGATGATCTCATCCATCCGTCCGCCGCTGGGTGCCACGAACGGATCGTTATTGGTGCGGAAAACGGCGGGCAGCCGGTCGGTGCAGAAGCCGGAGTGCTGGCAGATGCCGCGGTTGTCGAACACCGTCACCTGCTGGCCGTGGTAGGTGTCCCGCTGGTCGGGTACCCGTTCGGGGTCCTTGGCGTCGCTGAACCCGTTCGCCTGGCAGGTCCCGTCGCAGGCGGGCTTGACCGCGGAGGCGCCGCAGCGGCACAGCGCGCGCTGCGGTGCGGCCGTCGTGGCGATGCCCAGGTGATTCAGCACCGTCGGGACGTTCGTGACCAGGTAGGGACCGTTGCGCGCCGCCTGGATCGACGCTCTCAGGCCGGATTGGGCCTGCCAGAGATCGTCTCGCCACGCCGGCTCCTGACTGGGGGGCGCGACCTGGAGCAGCAGGTCCTGCAGGGCCGCGACCGCCTGAGCCAGCTCTGGCGGGCAGGCCCCCGATCGGCCGAGGCCGGCTCGCAGCCGGGTCGCTGCCAGCACCACCTCTCGGAGCCGTGCCGCCGCGGCGGCGGCCTCGGGATCTCCGGGCGCGGGCCGGCCGCCGGGTCCCGGGAGGCCGCGGACCGCGCTGAGCAGTTCGCCGGCGCGGGCGGTGTGGCCTGCGTGGGTCGTGTGGGCCGTGTGGGCCGTGTGGGTCGCCGCGCCGGGAGATCCGTCGGCGGGTATGCCGTCCAGGATCCTGGTGCACGCGGTGGCCAGGGCATCGATGTCGGCCGCCAGCAGCCTCGGCCCGACGGCCGCGAGGGCGGCCTGCGGGCTGCTGCCGCTCAGGTGCCTGGCCAGTGAGGCGGCGATCTGGCGGATGGCGCCGAGCACGGGTTCCAGCTGGGCGGCGACGGCGGTACCGCGCCCGGTGCACAGTTCGCTGCACAGCCAGGCCGCCTCGTCGAGCCGCTCGGCCAGCAGCGCCCAGGCGGCGTGCTGGTGCGGCATCAGGTAGTCGGATTCGTAGAACAGCTCGAAGCTGGGCCCGGCCGTGCGCGCCGGGTAGGCCGGCCCGGCCGGCAGGGTGGTGATCAGGCTGCCGAGCGGCCTGATCACCTGCACCATCAGCGCCACCGACGCGTCCGCCAGGACGTTCAGCTGGGTGTCGGTTTCGGTGGTGTGGGCGAAGAACCGCTCGAAGAGCTGGAGCAGGATCTCGTAACCGACGTTGAACAGGTCGGTCACCCGTGCGGTCAGCGGGTCGGTGATCATGGGTACCGCGTCGGCGCGGTCGTGCGGGCGGACGTTCGCGGCCATCACCGGCCGGGTCGGCTCGAATCCGGGGTTGGCCGCCCGCATCTGCTGGTACTCGTCCAGGATCGCGACGAACTGGCCGAAGTGCGCGTTGCGCCAGTGCCCCCGCGGGCCCTCGCCCTGCTCCACGATTTCCTCGACCGCCGCGCAGGCGCCGTCCAGCCCGGTGACCGGCAGGAGGTTCGGCCAGCCGAAGGACGCCGGGGTGGCCTGCGCGCGGGGCGGACCGGTGAACAGCCAGTCTTCGCCGTACTTCTCGGTGAGGTGCCTGAAGCCGGCCTCGATCGAGCGGTACAGGTGCCCGACCGTGGCGAAGTCCTGGGGCGTCGGGACGATGTCGCGCGGATTCACCGAGGGCGTGGCCGTCTGCATCGCGGCCAGGCCCTCGGCGTCGGTGAGATCCATGCCCTCCGGGCGCTCCAGGAACATGAAGTGCCGCAGGGCCTGGTCACCGAACGGCAGCAGCAGCAGCTGGACCCCGGCGGGGTAGTGCCCGGCCGGGGCGGGCAGGTTCGGCCGGGACAGGTGCGGGGCGGCGCCGATCGCCGAGAGCAGATTGTGCACCAGGGCCAGATGCAGCATCTCGCCCGCGGCCACGTTCAGGATCTGCCGCTGCCAGCGCGTCGCCGCGGCCAGCTCGTCCGCGGTCAGCCCCTCCTCCTCGGATTCCTTGAGCGAGAACGCGGCGAACAGGTACTGGCACATGATCCCGTGCTCCAGCTCGGCCGCCTCGCAGAGCATGTAGATCAGCGCTTCGCGGTGCTCGATCACGAACGGGGCCTCGGGTGCGGCGGTCCCGCCGCGGGTGGCGAGCAGGCGCGCCAGCCGGCCCTGGGCGGCCCGGGGATGGGCATCCCCCGGCGTCGTCGTGGCGGACGCGTGGTGGTCTGGCGCGGTGGAGCCGCCCGGGTGGTCCTGGGCGGCGTCGGCCTGGTGGTCCCGGTCGGTGGTCATGATCTCTCCCCGGTGTCGTCGTGGCGCGCGCCCCCGCCCGCCGAGCGTGTCACGGTCAGCTCGTGAGCGCTCATCACTGGCCCCTTGTCGTCATGCCCCGGATTGCCGCCGCAGCTACCTGGTCCTCGTCCGGCCTGGTCCCGGCCCGCGGAGCATGGCCAGCCGCCGGGCCGCTGGATCCCGCTTGCGGCCGGTACGATCGGCCGCGATGGACATTGAGGTCCGGCATCTGCGTTACTTCGTGGCCGTTGCCGAGGAAGGCAGCTTCACGGCGGCGGCTCGCCGCGTGCCCGTCACCCAGCAGGTGCTGAGCACCCAGATCCAGCAGCTCGAAACGATCCTGGGCGTCCGGCTCCTGGAGCGCAGCAGCCGCGGCGCGTCGGTCACGGCCGCGGGCGCCAGCTTCCTGGACGGCGCCCGTTCCACGCTCGCCGAACTGGACCGGGCCGCGTCCGCCGCCCGCAACTCTGCCCAGGCGATCCGGGGAGTGCTGCCCGTGGGCCTGAGCGTCGCGGCGGGCGGCGACCTCCCCACGCAGATCCTGGCGGCGTTCCAGCGCGAGGAACCGGCGGTCGAGATCCGGCTGCGCAGCGTCGAGCTCACCCATCCGGCCGGCGGCCTGCTGGACCGCAGCACCGATGTGGCCTTCGTCCGCCCGCCCATCCGCGCCGCCGGCATCAGGCTGGCCACCCTGGCTGAAGAACCCCGCGTGTTCGTGCTGCCCGCCGGCCACCCGCTCGCCAGCCGGGACTGCCTCCAGCTCAGCGACACCGAGACGCTGCCCTGGATCGCGGCCGCCGCCGCGACGGACGGCTGCGACCCCACGGCCTGGCGGGACGACTGGCTCCTCAGTCCCCGCCCGGGCGGAGGCCAGCCGGTCATCGGGGCTACCGCCCGGACCATCGACGAATGGCGCGAATACGTGGTCGCAGGCCGTGGGGTCAGCCTCTGCCCCGCGTCGGCGGAGACGTTCCACGCGCGGCCGGGCCTGTCGTTCGTGGCGAGCAGCGGCGTGCCCGCCACCCCGCTGTGCGTGGCCTGGCGCGCCGACGACACGAGTCCCGCCGTGCGCCGGTTCGTCACGGTCGCGAGAGAGACGGCCGGCGCCGCCGGCCCGGACTGAGATCTGGTGGTCACTCACTGACAGAATCCTCGGCGAATGGTGATCCGCAGCGCCAACAGTTAACGCGGATACGGTGACAGCCAGGACGTGTAACGCCGCTGGTTGTGCTGGTCAGGGCGGTTGGCGGGGCGTGAATCAGGCGGTCCTTGAGCGCTGGTTACGCTGCCGGCTGAATTCTCTGGAAGGCAGGGGAATTGAATGGCGCGCAGGACTGCCGCGAGCGCTTCCCGGTCACGGGGACCTGAGCTGATCGGGTTGGTCACGCGCAGGCCCGCGAGGTCAGCGGCGGCCACGTGCGCGGGCACGCGCGCAGGCTGGGGTAACGCCACGGCGCTGGCGGCGCTCTTTATAGGGGGGGCTAGGCCCTGTCGCCGCTAGCGGAAGGTGGATCCATGCGACATCTGATTGGGGTCGTCCTAGCGATTGTCATGGTCGCGGTGCTGTTCTTCGCGGGTGCGTGGGGATACCTGCGGCTGACTGCCCTGACCGTCCCG